>JAGVTM010000095.1 GCA_019136785.1 Chloroflexota bacterium
CTTCGCGGTCGTGCAAAGTGGCAAACAGGCGATCAACGTAGCCGGCTCCGTCTAAGATCAGGTCGTTGATTTCCACCGCTTTTTGAAAGCGATCCCAGGTGGTATGGATGAAGGTAATCCGCCGCCAGCGCAGGCTGATGATGGGACGCTCTAACCACTGCACCGGGCCAAGCTGGACTTTGTAATACAGATCATGGGCGCGGGGATGGCCGGGTTCATCAGGCAACAGTTCTAACCGCGTGGCCATCTCGTGCCCCAGGCGAGGAGCGTAAGCGTGGATAGCCCACTTCTGCTCGCCAAAATGCCGACCAAAGTAGAAAGCGAAATATTCCGCGTACAACCCTTTGGGAGCATATCGCTGCGGAATACGATACCAATGCTGCGACTGAATGCGCTCAAAGTCAGCCGGGCGGGGGACATATGCTACCAAAACGCGATCTTCAGGGTACATGAATGGGCCAGTTTCCTCATTTACGCCAGGATAAACGCATTTTACCATAGATGGGGTCATGTCGAACTGGTCAAAATAGGGTTATAATGGTGGCTGGAAAAGCAGCAAAAAATTGACCGGTTAAAGTCTACCAGCAGAACAAATGATATGAATGATCCTCGCGTAAACAAACTGGCTGATTTATTGACCAATTATTGCGTGGCGGTGCAGCCGGGGGACAAAGTAGTCATTATGGGGGCGGCGGCGGTGATGCCGGCATTAACCGCCGTCTACCGCGCCGTCCTCCGCGCTGGCGGACACCCCACTGTACTCTGGCAAGATTATGAGCTAGAAGAAGTTCTGCTCAAAGAGGGCAGCGACGAACAACTGCGCCAGGTTGATCCTGTGCAACTCCTGGTCACCGAAACCTATGACTGCCGCATTTTTATCAGCGGCGGCAGCAACACTCGCGCCTTGAGCAACATCCCGGCAGCGCGCCAGGCCATTCGCCGCCAATCCCAAAGCCAACTACTGGATATTCGTATGCGCCGCAGCGCCGCCGGGGAATTGCGTTGGGTAGGCGCCATGTTCCCCACCAACTCTCAGGCGCAAGAAGCCGACATGTCCCTCTGCGAATACGAAGATTTTGTCTACGGCGCCTGCTTCATTGATCGCCCCGATCCTGTGGCTGCCTGGCAGGCTATGTCCGCCAGCCAACAGCGCTTGGTGGACTGGCTGCGCGGCAAAGAAAACGTGCACGTGCAGGGGCCTCATGCAGACCTGACACTGTCCATCGCCGGGCGCACTTTCATCAATTCTGATGGTCGCCGCAATATGCCCAGCGGCGAAATCTTCACTGGGCCCGTGGAAGATTCCGTCAACGGCTGGGTGCAGTTCACCTATCCCGCTATTTACCAGGGACAGGAAGTCGAGGGCATTGAACTGCGCTTTGCAGCGGGCAAAGTGGTGGAAGCGACAGCCAAAAAGGGTGTGGCAACGCTGCGCAGCGCCCTGGACGCCGACGCTGGCGCACGCTTTCTGGGGGAGTTTGCCATTGGCACAAACGACGGCATTGACCGTTTCACTAAGTCCATCCTGTTTGATGAGAAGATCGGCGGAACCATCCATCTGGCAGTAGGCGCGGGCTACCCGGAAACAGGCAGCCGCAACCGCTCCGCCATTCATTGGGACATGATCTGCGATATGCGCGATGGCGGACAGATTTGGGTAGATGATGAACTGTTCTATGACAGCGGGCGTTTCCTGCTACCAGTTGGTTGACCGTTATGCCTGAACTTCCCGAAGTCGAGACAATTGTGCGCGCGCTGCGCCCGCTGCTGCAGGATCGCACCATCACGGGCGTGTGGAACGATTGGCCCCGCCACATCGCCGCGCCCAACGTGGCTGAACTGCAAATGCGGCTGCCCGGCAGCAAGATTGTAGACATTTCCCGCCGCGGCAAATACCTGGTTTTCCATCTGGATACGCCAGAGACGCTGATTCTGCACTTGAAGATGTCGGGCCATCTGGCGGTGATGGCGGCTGACCAGCCAGTACACGCGCACGTCCACACCGTCTTCTATCTGGACGATGGGCAACAACTCCGCTTCCGCGACCAGCGCAAATTTGGCCGGGTATACCTGGTCGAGGATGCGCAAACCGTTCTGGGTAACCTGGGCCCAGAACCGCTAACGCCCACCTTCACTGCCGCCACATTGGCGGCGCGGCTGCATGGACGCCAACGCGCCTTAAAACCGCTGCTGCTGGACCAATCGTTTGTTGCCGGCATTGGCAACATTTACGCGGACGAAGCGTTGTTTGACGCCCGCCTGCATCCACAGCGCAGAGCCAGCAGCCTGTCTGCGGCAGAGGTGGAGCGGTTGTATGCCGGCATTCGCCGCGTCTTGCAGCTAGGGATTGACCGCGAAGGGGCCAGCATCAGCCTGTATCTCAAACCAGACG
>JAGVTM010000308.1 GCA_019136785.1 Chloroflexota bacterium
GTTCGCCCAGGTTAAGGGCAAAAGCCTGTACCAGCGTCTTAAAGAGAACATCACTTGCCAGTTGTACAGGGAGGCGTGTCAGTTCAATATCAGTTGTTATCAGGACGGTAGGAAAATGGTGAGAGACTTCATCCCATACTTGCTCAGGTACAAGTACGCCGTTAAATCCTGATAACAAGTCCACTGCTCCCAGTTCGCCTAGATGAATTAGCGGCCCGGCGTCGCAAACAACGACTGTGTCACTCTTGTCCATGTAGACCCCACGCCACGTCTTCGCGTACGAATTGGTCTAGCAGTTCGGCGCGATGGGATTCCAAGAAGCGGCGTAACGCCTGTACCAGCAATTCATCCAGGTTGGCAAACCAGCCATCATTTACCAGCATTTGCGCTTCCTGGAGCAGGCGTGTGGGAATAGGGGTATGAACAATCTGGGTAGCGACAGCATCTGACTCTATCATACAAACAGTATAGCAGATTTTTATAATCAGGTAAGAGGGACGCGCCCCTCACCCTACGATACCCACTTCCCTGGCAGCGGTACGCAGTGTACGGTGAAAGTTGGCATTCTGCCGGCTTTTAACTATAATGATGCCTGTTCGGGGTGTAGCGCAGCTTGGTAGCGCGCTTCGTTCGGGTCGAAGAGGCCATCGGTTCAAATCCGGTCACCCCGACAGGAAAGCCTGCCCCATAGGGGGCAGGCTTTTTGTTTCCATCCCTTCGAGCCATAACTTTTCCTCCCTTTAAGCGACTGAACAAACGACAATAGAGGCATTCAGGAGAGAGACAGGGGTTTTCCGCGAAAGCCCGGTTTCTCTACGCAGGGAGAATAATATCCATGACAATCAAACAACTACCCACACGAAACGACCAATATTTGCGTCGCTGGAGCAGCCTGCTATTGCTGGCTTGGCTGTCCTTATTCCTACCATTGTCTGGCGTACAGGCTGCGCCTGGCGTGCAGACGGCGCCTGGCGTGCAGGCGGCGCCGCTTGAATCTCTCAGTTTATCCTTCACCGACCGATTGGCTTGCCAGACAGTCGTGGAAGAGGTTTATTGGAATCACCGGTTATGGCCGGCAGAAAATCCAGGGCCAAAGCCTGAGTTCAGTCAGGTGGTATCACCTGGCGATATGCAGCGCAAAGTCACCAATGCTTTGCGCGCATCAAATGCTCTGGCGGTGGAATGGCGCCATGAAATTACGGGGGAGATGCTGCAGGCCGAAATCAACCGCATGGCGGCGCACACGCAGCAGCCGGAGGTGTTGGCGGCGCTGTGGTCGGCGCTGGACAATGATCCGGCGCTGGCAGCGGAATGCCTGGCCCGACCAGTATTGGCTAACCGCCTGCTCCGGAATTTTTATGAAGGCACAGCCACGGCTGGGGAGCCATCCTTTGACGATTGGTGGGCAGCCAACGGCAGCCAGTATGCGTCCGACCTGATGGCGCCGGCGTTTTCGTACACGCTGCCGGCAATTTCCGGCCATTCCACCACGGGCGACCAACCCATCGCAGGCGGGGCTGATTCCTGGGAATCCACCCCGGCTATTCCCGTGTACACCGACGGCACTGCCGTCTGGAGCGGGGCGGAGATGCTCATTTTTGGCGGCAGCGGGTCTAACCAGGGTTTTCGCTACGATCCAGCCACCGACACCTGGGATCAGATGAATATGGTAGACGCCGCCGGCGGGCGGCGGGAACATTCCGCCGTCTGGACGGGTACAGAGATGATTGTCTGGGGAGGCTGCACCGGCAGCGGGCACGCCTGTGACTTGAAATCGGGCGGGCGCTACAATCCGGTGACCAATAGCTGGGTGGCGACCAGTCTGCCTGCCAACGTCAGTCCCCGCACCCGCCATGCGGCGGTGTGGACAGGCGAGGTAATGGTGGTCTGGGGCGGCTGCCGCTATGGGGCGGGCGACACCTGCACTATTATTCCGCCGGAAGGGGGGCGCTACAACCCAACCACCGATACCTGGCAGACCACCACCACGGTGGGCGCACCGCCAGGACGCACCGATCCGCGCGCAGTCTGGACGGGCAATCGGATGATCATCTGGTCTAGCGCCAATGTGCCTGGCGGGCGCTATGATCCGGTTGCCGACGCCTGGCAGACAATGAGCAGCGTCAACGCCCCGCCAGGTACGTTTGGCTCTTTGATTTGGACCGGCAGCGAAGCCATTGCCTTTGGCGGGTGCACGGGTTCGCCCAACTGCCAGACGCCCGAAAATACGGGCGGACGTTACAATCCGGTTACGGATACCTGGACGCCGACCAGCACGGCTAACGCGCCCATTGGACGCTGGTTTCACGGCGCGGTGTGGAGCGGTGAAGAGATGATTGTCTTTGGGGGGACTAATGGGCCTACTTACTTCAACAGCGGCGGGCGTTACAA
>JAGVTM010000046.1 GCA_019136785.1 Chloroflexota bacterium
ATCTCGCCCTGGATACGTCAGCATCAGCCACCGCCCTTCCTGAGTGCTCATCTCTCCCCAGAAGTCGCTATCGGCTTCAGTGCGCAGCCACTGATCGTTCCGTTGGCGGTAATGAACGACGTGCTCCAGATAAATGGTCTGCCCGTCAAGCGTCTGGTAAGCTGCCGTAAATGGTAGTTCGGCCTCTGTCAGATCAGGAGACAGCCTCGCCGCCGCCGCGCTTTCCGAACCTGGCGTCAGGGACAATCCCCAGGCCCGCCGATCATACAGCGCGCCCGCTTGCAGCAGCGACTCCTCATAGCGACGCCATTCCAGATCGCTGGCTTTGTCTACCAGCGTCAACCACAATTCCAGGTCTTGTTGTTCAATGGCAGATAGAGAAAGCGTAAACGCCGTGCGCACCGCCTGTTCCAGATCAGTGTTAACTTGTTCGACCCGTTGCACCAGTTGCAGGCTGCCCAAAACGCCCACAAATACTATGATGGCGGCTGCCGTTAGCCAGCGGCGAAATCCCCATCGCGGCGGGCGTCTGATTTGCCCTCCCGTGCCGGCATCTTGTTCCCACTGCGCCTCTTCGTCAACCTGCCAATCATACCTCATACCTCATACCTCGTCAGTCACTGCTGCCAGACCACATCGTGGCACTTGCTTTCGCCGGGCACGTATAGCCGTTCATACCCGAACGCTGGCGCCAGCGCGTATAGGCGACCATCATTATAAACAGCCAGCCACTGCCCATCTGCTGACCAGTCGTAGGCTACGTAATCTCCGCTGGCAATCACCCGCCCCGCGCTGGCTGTGTCTGTCAGATCGTACAGGCGGAGTTGGATGACTGCCTCATTCAAGCGTTGGTAGGTAATCAGCGTTAGCCAACGACCATCGGGTGAAAATTGAAAAGGAGGGTAGGAGGTCGTCGTTATCTCTTCATAGTAGAGTAATTCCAGGGCGCCTGTGGACAGATCGAGGCTAAACAGGGCGGTTGGTTGGCTGGAGTTAAAGATGGCGCTCACATTGGCGGCAAAAATCAACTGCTGCGGTTGTGCCGCGGTGGTAGCCATATACGTTATCCGGCTGTTGTATGCCGGCGCCGCCTCTGGCAGCAACCGGGTATAGTCGGCTGTGCGCGCCAACAGCCTGGTTTCCCCTGTCGCCAGCGTGTAGCTGTAAATATTTGAGCTATTATCCAGGTCGGAGTCGCCCCCCTCAGCATCCGGGATGGCATAGGCATAGGTGTCATTATCCAGCCAGGTCATAGCTAAATAGGGGCCAAAATTGGGATTGGGCGGCGTCAGCCTGGCATTTTGTCCCCAGGCATCCCCCAACCACGTCTGGCCGTTCACGCCTATCAGCAGCGTGCGCTGCCCATCTGGCGACCAGACGGGCCAGCCTGCCAGCTCCTGGACGGCTGTGCCCCCGCACGGGGACGCGCCATCAGCCTGGCACTCCTCCAGATCAAGTGAGATAATGGACGGCAGGGAGTCTTCATGGCGGCTGATGGCCACCACTATCAGGTACCGTCCCGTCGGATCATATTGCGCCAGGGCGTATAAACTGGCGTCGCGGTCTACATACAGCCGGCGTGATTCTCCTTCGCGCCAGCTTTCTACGCCGACGAGGGGCATCCCGTTGGCGTCATAGCCGGCTAAGCCAGGCAGAATAACGCCTTGCTTATCTGGCGTGTGCGCCAGGATTTGATAACCGCCATAGTTGCGCATGGTCTGTATTTCCGTGAGCCAGTTTTGCGCCAGGTCATACCGATAAACAACCTGCCCGCGCAAGCTGGCGCACATCAAGGCCACACTGTCCCCTGGCAGGGGAATCGGGGGCTCTGGTTGCGCCAACTGCGCCTGAGCAAATAGAAAACGCAACCAGGCCCCGCCCTGGTCGCTCGCGCCCTGCGGTGTGCGGCTCACCTGCTGCGTCCACGTGGAAAAAGAAGTCGCCTGCGCCAACCGCTGCAACTGTTCCAGGTATGTGGCTTCCGCATCTTGCGTGGCCCAGAAGGCGGCAAACGCCTGTACGAAGGTCGGCGAGAACGCCCGCTCTGCTTCCTCGTCTGGCGACAGCAGCCAGCTTGCCCGCAGGTTGTCTATCAGTTTGATCAGGTTAAGGTCTTCATCCAACATTTGCGCGTAGTCTTCGGGGCCCAGAGTAGCAGGGCGCAGGCCGAGCTGCTGCAAAGGCAGGTCTAGCAGCGCCAGATATAGGGACGCATGGGCGCAGCATTCGTAGGCTGCTAACTGGTTGATGGCTGTGCCGGCAACCCGCGCCCCATAAGCGCGGCGCAGCGCCTGGTAGCCTGCTTCACTTTCAGGCGTTCCTACCAGGGTGGGGCTGGGCAGCAGCAGTTGCGACCCCGTCTGCAGGCGGGAGACAAACTCAATCTGATTA
>JAGVTM010000434.1 GCA_019136785.1 Chloroflexota bacterium
CAACGCCTACGCCGACGGACACCCCGACGCCCACGCCGACGGATACGCCAACACCGACACCGACAGATACCCCGACGCCCACGCCGACGGATACGCCGACGCCCACGCCAACAGCTACTCCTGAAGAACCAACGCCAACAATGCAAGCGCCCTTGCAACCACCCATGCGCATCAACCCCACCCGGCACTGGTTCTTCCATAAAGGAAACAACCACTATGCGTTCTAGAAGTCCAACAAACAACCTCTGCTGTCATTCCGAAGGCGATAGCCTGAGGAATCCCTACCCCGCTGCCCGACAACTGCCTATTCCGCCAATGCCGTTGGGATTCCTCGCTCCGCTCGGAATGACAGCGGTATGACACGTGTCAATTCTTCTGGAACTTAACTGCGCCAAACGTGAAAACCGCAAAGTTCCTCTCTTTATCTTTGCGTTCCTTGCGCCTTTGCGGTGAATAATTACTCCCCCTTTGCGGTGAATAGTTGCTCCCCCTTTATGACAAAAGTCAGCAGCGAGCAGTTACTTTGAGCACTTCTGAAAGTAAACGGTTAAGATAGACTTGACCGTAAGCATTGGTGTGTTCACCTGTCTGAAACCCTCTGCCCGCTTCAATTTCAATCATGTTACGTAGGAGAATCATGAGTAAACAAGCAAAACCCATTCGTCGCGTATCCCAAACCAGCAAGAAAAAGACCAATTGGCTGCTCATTGCCGGCGGAACCATTGTTGGCGCCGTCGTCATGTTCGGCCTGCTCTTTCTGGCTCTACGCGAGCCCCCCGTGCAAACCCTGGCTTCCTACTGCAACGCCAATCCAGACCGCTGTGAACCATCCGGTTCCAGCGAAGCGCCTGTGACCATCGTCGAAGTATCCGACTATGGCTGTAGTCACTGCCGCGATTTTAACCTGGAAAAAGCCGCGCTGCTGCACGAGCAGTACGTCACCACCGGCGACGTTAAATGGGTCTTTCTTCCCTTTTCCCTGGACGACACCCGCCAACCGGCAGCCGAAGCCGCCATGTGCGCTGGCGATCAGGGTAAATTCCCCGAGTACCATTATGCCTTATTCACGATTCAGACCACCCCTCTGGCTTTCACCCGCGATGGGTATTTGAACGCCGCTCAGAGTGCCGGCATTCCCGACATCGCCGCCTTTACCGAATGTATGGACTCCCGCCAATACCGCAGCATCGTCCAGGACAACCGTAGCGCCGCCAGCCGCGCTGGCGTCACCGGCACGCCCACTTTCTTCATTAACGACGCCAAAGTAGAAGGCAACCGCCCCCTGGACGATTTCCAACAGCTTATAGGTAACCTGCTCAACTAGTGTTCCGTCAAGCGTAAGATGATGGATTAGATTGGTTCAATCTCCCAGATTGAACCAATCTACCATATCATAACTGATAGGACACTAGTACCTCAACAATGTGATTTTGAGGAGTTCGCATCCTCAGATGCGAACGGCGGGCTCCTCACCCGTCAAAACGAGTTGGCTAGACTACTGGTATCACGTCAAGCCTGACCTGATGGAAACGCACCGTTCCATTTCCATTATCTTAACGCTTCCAGCCATATCAGGGAGACATTCCACTCATGCGCACTCACAATTGGCATGTTCGTATCATTCAACTACTTTCCGTAGCAGGCATGTTTCTCGCCTACTATCTGCTGCTCTATCACAACGGCGTGCTCGTCGGTGTTTGCCCGGCCAGCGGCATTGAAGACTGCGGCAAAGTCAGCGGCCCAGGCGCGCCCTACGCCAGTATCGGCCCCATCCCCGTCGCCCTGATTGGCCTGGTGGGCTACGCCGCCATCTTCCTGGCCATCTGGCTCAAAGATTGGTGGCCCTGGCTGGCAGAAAACCTGCCCCCCTTGCTGCTCAGCCTGACCGGGCTGGCTTTCCTGTTTTCCCTGGGACTCACTTTCCTGGAACTGTTCGTCATCCACGCCATTTGCCGCTATTGCGTCGTCTCCGCCGTCAACGTCACCATCATGTTTGTCCTGGCGCTGCTCTACCTCCGGCGCAGCCTGCAAGAACAGGAAAACGCTACTCTTTAACACACGAAGAATGAAAACAGGATTTCGCAGGCTTGTGGTGAGTACAGCCGAACCATGACGCAGATTTGCTTTTGGGCGGCTTGCGAGTGGCTCCACTCGCCACTGACCACTCGCCACTCACCACTATTTTCGAAGGAGCGACACCCATGAAACAAGAGCTTGTAAAAAACTGGATGAACCCCAACGTCATCACCGTCAGTCCAGATACAGCCTTACCCGAAGCCCACCGCTTGATGACCGAACACCGCATCAGACGCTTACCTGTGCTGCAAGATGGCTGCCTGGTAGGCATCGTCACTCTGGGCGACGTCCGCGAAGCCGAACCATCCAATGCCACCTCCCTCAGCATTTGGGAACTAAACTACTTGCTCAGCCGCCTGCCTGTGTCCGAAATCATGACCGAAGACCCCAAAACCGTGCCCCAAGAAGCTACCGTTGGCGAAGCCGCCCATATCATGCTGACTTACAAAGTGAGCGGCTTGCCGGTCGTGGACAATGCCGGCACAGTCGTGGGCATCCTCACCGAATCCGACATCTTCCGCATGGTTGCCCAAGAGTGGCAGGCGTAAGCGTCTGGCTCTGTGTGGGTAGACAACCAGCCCGCCCACACGCGACAAAAGGAATGAAAAATGGAATTTGGCGTCCCCAAAGAAGTTCGCGACCTGGAAATGCGCGTCGGCTTGACCCCTGCCGGCACACTGGCTCTCGTCCAGGCCGGTCACACCGTCTACGTTGAACGTGAAGCCGGCGCCGGCGCCGGCTTCAGCGACAACCACTACCTCCGCTCCGGCGCCAAAATCGTCTACTCCGCCGCCGAAGCCTATGGGCGAGCCGACGTCATCGTCAAAGTCACCCGTCCCGCCGCCCAGGAACATCGCCTGTTCCGCCATGGGCAGACCATCTTCTCCTTTCTCCATCTGCCCGTCTCCTCCCCCGACCTGTACGAAGCCCTGGTCAGCCACGAAATCACCGCCATTGCCTACGAGATGATCGGCGAAAGCGACGGCTTCCGCCCCATCCTGCACTCCATGAGCGAAATCGCTGGTCGCCTGGCCCCCGTCATTGCCGGGCAGTTACTCATGAACACCAACGGCGGGCGCGGCACGCTCCTCAGCGGCATCCCCGGCGTTCCCCCGGCTGCCGTCGTTATTCTGGGCGCAGGCACATTAGGCCTTAACGCCACCCGCGCCTTCCTCGGCCTGGGCACGCAGGTCACCGTTCTTGACCAGGACTTGCGCAAGCTGCAGCTTATAGATGAACTCTATCACGGGCACGTGACCACCATGCTCTCCAACGAATACTCGTTGAACCGTGTGGTGGATTTTGCCGACGTACTCGTCGGCTGCATCCTCACCCCGGGTCGCCGCGCCCCCATCCTGGTCACCCGCGACATGGTGCGCCGTATGCGTCCAGGCTCCGTCATCATTGACTTCTCCATTGATCAAGGCGGCTGTGTGGAGACCAGCCGCCCCACCACGCTCCGCGTGCCTACCTTTATCAGCGAAGGGACCATCCATTACTGCGTCCCCAACCTCACCGCTTCTGTGGCTCGCACAACCAGCAACGCCATCACCAATGCCTCGCTTCCTTTTCTCCTGGCAATTGGCGCGCATGGACTGCCCGGCGTGTTTTCGCAGGCGCCTGCCCTGCGCGACGGCGTCAACACCTATGAGGGCAAACTTGCCAGCGTAGATGTGGCTGCCGCCCTGGATCGTCCAGTAGAAATGGACCTGTCTGGTTACCAGCCATCGGGAGGGACATCATTATGAAATGGGAAGACATATACCGCCGCAAAGTCACCAACGCCGACGCCGCCGTGGCGTGTATCCAATCAGGAAACCGCATCTACCTGGGGGGCGGGGCTGGCGTCCCCTCAGTTTTGATTGACGCCCTGGTGCGCCGCGCCGACACGCTGCGCCAGGTGGAAATTACCCACATTCTCACCTTTGCCCCGGCGCCATACGTGGCCCCCGAGTACAGCGACGCCTTCCGCGTCAACGCGCTCTTCATTGGCAACAACGTGCGCCAGGCTGTGCAGCAGGGACGCGCCGATTTTACGCCCGTCTTCCTGTCGGAGATTCCTGGCTTGTTCCGCAACGGCGCCCTGCCGGTTGACGTAGCCCTGATTTCTCTGTCCCCGCCAGACGAACATGGCTTTTGCAGCTTTGGCGTGGAAGTAGGCACCACCAAGCCCGCAGCGGAATCAGCCCGCCTGATTGTGGCTGAAATCAACCGGCAAATGCCCCGCTGCCTGGGAGACAGTTTTATCCACGTCAGCCGCCTCAACCACATTGTGGACGTGGATTATCCGCTGCCGGAGGCCCCGCAAGGCGGTAGTTCGGATTTACATATGCGCGTGGGGCAGCATATTGCCGGCATGATCCCCAACGGCGCCACCCTGCAAATGGGCATTGGCAGCATCCCCGACGCCGTCCTCAAAAACCTCACCCACCACAAAGACCTGGGCATCCACACCGAACTCTTCTCCGATGGCATCATCGAAGCCGTTGAGTCCGGCATTGTTACCTGCGCCCAAAAGACCTTTCACCCTGGCAAGATGATCGTTGGCTTTCTCTTTGGCACAAAGCGGCTGTACGATTTCGTGAATAACAACCCGATTATTGAGCTGCACCCCACCGATTACGTCAACGACCCTTTCAACATTGCCCGCAACGACAAGATGGTTGCCATCAACGCAGCCCTGCAAGTAGACCTGACCGGGCAGGTTTGCGCCGATTCGATTGGCCCCAAGTTCTACAGCGGCGCCGGCGGTCAGGTGGACTTTATTCGCGGCGCTGCCCGCTCCAAAGGCGGCAAGCCCATCGTCGCCTGCCTGGCTACCGCCAAAAACGATACGCTCAGCCGGATTGTGCCCATGTTGGAGCAGGGCGCCGGCGTCGTCACCACCCGCAACGACGTCCATTATGTGGTCACTGAATATGGCGTGGCTTCCCTCTATGGCAAAAGCGTGCGCCAGCGCGCCCAGGAACTCATCCGCGTCGCCCACCCCAACTTCCAGGAAGAACTAACCCGCTCCGCCAGAGAACTAGGCTACATCTAATCCCGCCTTCCTCGCCAGGGAAGGGGTAATGTAGGGCGCGGGGCGCTGCGCGCCCCTCGCCCACTCCGAAAAGCCCCCTTCCCCCTTCAGGGGGAAGGGGGTTGGGGGATGGGGGCTTTCCCTACTTCAACAAAATCCGCACGCGCCGCCCCTTCCCCTCGCCCGTGCTTTCCGTATACACCCCTTCATAATCCCGCAGCGCCATGTGAATCACGCGCCGCTCGCTAGGCGACATCGGCTCCAACGTCACCGGACGCCCCCGCTTTAACGCTTTCCGCGCCATCCGCTCCGCCAGCCGCGACAACGCCTGGCTGCGCCGGTCCCGGTAGCCTTCCACATCCACCACAAAATTGACCCGCCGCTTCAGTTGGTGCGCCGACATCAGCCGCGTTACATACTGCATGGCATCCAGCGTTTCCCCTCGCGGCCCAATTAAGATGCTCAGGTCCCGGCCATGCAGCTCAATGATGTTCACCTGCCGTCCCGTCACGTCATCCGGTTCAGACACAGCCACATCTATGTCGGCATCAATTTGCAGCTTTTGCAGCAGGCTCTGCCACACTTCCACAGCCACATCCGCCTCTTCTTGCCGCTGCTCGTCCGTCTCCACTTCGCTGCCGGGCGCTTCCGCTTCTTCATCCGCCTCCGCCGGCAGAACCGGCTTGGGCGGTCTCGCGGCTGGCGGCGGCGGTTCCACTTTGGGCGGCGCGGGCGTCTTTTCTACCGGTCTGGGCGGCGCGGGTGTGACAGGCGTCGCTGGCTTTGCCGCCGCCGGCGTGGCCGGGGCTGCCGCAGGCGGCGTCGCCGGCTTGGCTGGCGACTCTGGCTTTGCCGGCGCTGCCGGTTTTGCCGGCACAGATGCTTCTCGCAGGCGCAACCGCACCACAGCATCTCGCCGGCCTAACCCCAATAATCCGCGGCTGCCTTCATCTAAAACCTCAATGGTCACCTTCTCCCGGCTGACGCCCAGTTGCGCCAGCCCTTTGGCTACCGCCGCCTCCACATCTGCCCCTGTTACCTCAATCATTCCGCTCTGCGCTGACATAATTCTCTCCCAATATCACGCCGGCTTGATCCAATATCTACCGTTTGGCTGAACGGCGTTTCCGTTTAGATTGGGCGCCCCCGCCGCTCTTAACGGCGCGGGTCGGGCCAGGTTCTAGCCGCCCGGCTTTGCCGGCAGGCGCTTCCTGACTGGCTGGCGCAGCTTCTTGATAGCCTTTTCCGCCAGCCGATGCGCCTGTTGGCGCGCTGGCTATCGCCGGTCCTGCCACGCCTGGCATTTGCTTCCGTACATAATAGCCCATCACCACCCCGATCAGGCTGGTCAAAATCCAGTAAATCGAAAGACCCGCCGGAAACTGCAAGGACATGACGCCAAACATAATCGGCATCGTATACTGCATAGATTGCGTCACGCCCGCCATGGGATTCTCTTCTTGCTGCTGTTTCTTGCTCTTGTTCTTATCTTTGGCTGGCGTGGGCGGCGTCAAAACCTTCTGGCTGAAGTAGGAACTGACCAGGACCAATGCCGGCAAAATCAACAACGGATCAGGTTGCGCCAGATTCAGCCAGCCCACCTTGTTGGTGATCGGCAGCAGCGCCGCCAGATCAATCATGCCATAAGCCCGCCCCGACAGTTCCAGCAGCGACTGCGGCGTCGAACCCAGCACAATCAAGATCGCCTGGTACAGCCCAATTAAGATGGGCATCTGCAAGAGCAGTGGCAAACAGCCGGCCAGGCTTTCCGCCGGATTGTAGCCGATCTTCTTGAACTCTTCCTGCATTTTCTGCGGGTTATCGCGGTACTTCTTTTGGATCTCCTGTATCTGCGGCTGCATGGTCTGCATCTTCATGCTGGTGCGCTGCTGTCGCAGCTGCGTCGGCAGCGTCGCCAGCCGGATCACAATTGTGAACACGGCAATAGCCAGGAAGAAGTTGTTCCCCAAAAAATCATACAGCCACAACAGGGCGTTGATCATAGGGTTGATAATAAGTGTGTCCCACATGGAAATTTTGTCCGTGTCCCTGCTTGGGGCTATTGCTGTTGAGCGGCTGCCGGCATGAGCGGCGCGCCCACCTGCCGTCCACTCTCCAGATCATAAACAAACACCAGGCCATTCGTGGCATTCATCACCACCACCAGCGCATCATTCGCCACCACCGGCGTCGTAAAGATACGCGCGGGCGTCCGTTCCCGCCACACTTCGCTGCCATCCTGCGCATTGAGCGCCAGCAACGTCCCCTGCCGCGTTTCCTCGTCGCCGCTGTTGTCCGCCGCGGCAAAAATCACCAGATCATCCACCACCACCGGCGACGCCTGCACTTCGCCCAGGCCCGTTTCCTCCTGACGCCAGATCACGTCCCCGCTTTCCGCGTCCACCGCGTACAGATTCCCGGCCAGATCTGCCGCATACACTACCCCATCCGCCAGCGTTGGCCCAGACCAGGCCCAACCGCCTGTATCCACACTCCACCGCTCCGCGCCAGAAGCCACGTCTACCGCGTGCAGTTTGTTGTCAAAAGTACCCAGATACAGCAAATCCGGCCCCACGGCGGGTTTGTTGATGATCGATCCGCCAAAGGACAGATCCCACTGCAAATCGCCCGTCGCCGCGTCCAGCGCATACAGCGTCTTGTCCAGCGAAACCACATACAGCACGCCATCCTGATAAACAGGCTGCGCCCAGATGCTGTGCTCCGCCTCAAAACGCCACAACTCCGCCCCATTCGTGGCGTCAATAGCCAGCACATAGTTGTCCGCCGTGCCCACGAAGACCGTATCTTCCACTTGCAGCGGCGCCGCCACGATCCGGTCGCGCGCCACACTGTTATTAGACCACAGTATGCCAGGGCTGCCGCTGCCATCCGCCGCCAGCGCGTAGAGGGTCACCACCACGCCCGGCGAGAAAAAGCTGCCCGGCGCGCCATAGTCGCCCAGAATAATCCGCCCTTCGCCTACCGATGGCGCCGCATAAAAACCCACGCGCGCATTCGGTTCCGCCGGGAAACTCCACAACTCGCGGCCCTCGGCGATGTCAAAAGCCGCTACGCCTGGCCCATAAGCCACGTAGACCACATTATCCTGCGCCGACAAACCCGGCCAGTTGGCATTGGCGATCAAACCGCTGCAAGCCGATAAGACCACCGCCGCAATAAGAAAAAAGATGATGGCTGGCTGTCTGATCAGCCGTTTTTCTGTGTACAAAAGGGAATCTCCGTCAAGGCACCGGGTCATACCCCCCAGGGTTAAAAGGGTGGCAGCGCAAGATACGCCGGATAGCCAGATAACTGCCCTTAGCCGCCCCATACTTCTGAATGGCTTCATAGCCATAGTGAGAGCAGGATGGCGTAAAGCGGCAGCTTGGGGGCAACGCCCGTGAGAGCGTGTTTTGATATAGTTTAATAAGCCACAGCAGCAGCTGTTTCATGGTGTCGCCTGGGCATCCTACCCGCCGCGCCTTCCCCCTGCATCGGGAAAACGTGCGTGCTGCGGGGAGGGTAATCACACGGTTACTAAGTAACTGTCCGTGAATAACTTGGCGATTTGGGTTCGTAGTAACCGCTTTAGCGGTTTGGACGGCTAAAGCCGTTACCACGAACTTGTTTCTGGACAATTACTAAGCAGCTGCTACAACAATTGCGCCCGCTGCAGCAACTGCAAGACAGCCGCCTCCACTTCCGCAAAGGAAGCCACAACCGTATCGCGGCGGGCAATCAGCATACAATCCCATCCTGGCTTAATCTCATCCAAATGGAGCCGCACAGCTTCCCGCAGCAGTCGCCTGGCCCGGTTCCGGGCCACCGCTTTACCCACGTGATGGCTGGCGGAAAAGCCAAACCGGCTCACCCCCACCTCGTTCGCCTGAAACAGCAAGATAGCCAGTGGATGCCGCCGGCTCTGGCCCGACTGTCGCACCCGCTCAATGTCCCGGGTATGCCGCAAATGGTAACGTTTCTGCATACCCGCCAGAGCCGCTTTCGCCTGTACGCGCCGTCATGCCGGACGCCGTGAAGCATCTTTCTGCCGCCAGACGAACCAGACGCGCGGGATCCTTGCTAACCGCCCGCTTTCTTTACGTTCCGGTAACTGACGGCCCGCGTCGCGTTCCAATTGACGCGCTTCACGTGCTCATTCATGCTCACGGTCAGGCTGCGGCGACCATGCGCGCGGCGGCGCTTCAACACGCTCTGCCCGGTACGGCTGCTCATCCGCGCGCGAAACCCATGCACACGTTTGCGCCGGCGGATTTTAGGTTGGTAGGTACGTTTCGTCATAACTTACTCTTCTCCATACTGTAAAGCGATTTTCCAAGATCGCCCAAGTAAAGCGATTTTCCAAAATCGCCCACCTTCAAAATAGCCTCACGCGGAGAACGCCTGAAGAAAATTCGTGCCATTCGTAAAATTCGTGGCAAAAATTTCCCTATAACGCTCCGCCGCAGCCCAAGTTGTTTCCAAAAAAATAAGGGCATTTCGCCCTGTTAAGTTCTGTCCATCACTAAAGTTACCGCTGCCAGACGGCCAAAAGCGACCGTTTCATCAAACGGCATTTCATTATACCCGACGCTCCAGGGGTGGTCAAATAAAACTCGCCGCCAAAGGATGCGCCCACCCTTCCTTTGCGTTCTTCGCGCGCCTGGCGGTAAAAATATTCTGCGCGCCTTGCGGTAAAGATGTCGTCGCCGCCAGGACTCAAAGCCCCCGCCCCCCCTTCGCGTTCTTCGCGCGCTTGGCGGTAAAAACAACTCCTTCGCGTTTCACTCCTGCCGGCATATCTTCGCCCCCAACGCCTGCAGTTTCCCCTCAATATTCTCATACCCCCGGTCAATCTGCTGAATATTATGAATCACCGTCGTCCCCTCCGCGCACAACGCCGCCAACACCATGGCCATCCCCGCTCGAATGTCCGGGCTGGTCACCCCCGACGGGTTGGCATACAAATGGGAGGGCCCCTGCACCAACACGCGGTGCGGATCGCACAACACAATGCGCGCCCCCATAAAGACCAGCTTGTCCACAAAAAAGAAGCGGCTTTCATACATCCAGTCGTGCAGCAGCACAGAACCGTGCGACTGCGTGCCAATGACGACGGCAATGCTCATTAAATCCGGCGGAAACCCGGGCCAGGGCATGGGCTTGATTTCGGGCACGCGCCCGCCCAGAGCAGCTTCAATGCGCAAACGCTGCCCGCCGGGCACAATCACATCCTCCCCCTCCTCTTCCCATTCCACCCCCAACCGCGCATACACCAGCCGCACCATGCGTAAATTCTGCGGCCCCGCCTGGCGGATGCGCACCTCTCCCCCTGTCACCGCCGCCGCCCCAATAA
>JAGVTM010000152.1 GCA_019136785.1 Chloroflexota bacterium
GAGTATGGCAGCAATGAGGATTTTCAACGCCTGATAGAAGAAGCCCACGCGCGCGGCATTCGCGTCATTGTTGACCTGGTTCTCAACCACAACTCTGTCGAGCACCCCTGGTTTGAAGCCTCCCGCGATCCCAATTCTGACAAACGCGGTTGGTATATCTGGTCAGACGCTAATCCCAACTATCGCGGCCCTGGCGGGCAGACGGTGTGGCATCGTACGTCCTCCGGTTTTTACTACGGCGTATTCTGGTCCGGCATGCCAGACCTGAACTACCAGAACCCGGCGGTAACGGCGCAAATGCAGGACGTCACCCGTTTCTGGCTGGAAGAGATGCAGGTAGATGGCTTCCGTCTGGACGCCATCAAGCACATGATAGAGCAGGAACGGGCGCAGGAAAATACGCCCGCCACGCATGAATGGCTGCAAGTGTACTACACGTTTTACAAAAGCGTGGCAGCAGACGCTTTCACCGTAGGCGAAGCCTGGACTTCTACGCAGCAAGTGCTGCGCTACACAGGCAATGAAGTGGATATTGCCTTCCAGTTTGATCTGGCGCTGGCAGCTTTGAACAGCGCCGACAGCGGCTTTGGCATCCAGGTGGGCAAAGAGCAGCAAGCGGTGGTAACTGCCTTCCCCTCCGGTCAATACGCCACCTTTCTCACCAATCACGACCAGAACCGGGTGCTGTCACGGCTAGGCAGCGACGAAAACAAAGCGCGGGTGGCTGCCTCCTGGCTGCTAACGTCGCCAGGCGTTCCCTTCATCTATTACGGGGAAGAGATTGGGCAGGAAGGCGAGAAACCAGACGAAGACATTCGCCGTCCTATGCAATGGGTAGGCGACAGCTACCGCGTGGGCTTTACAACGGGCGCCCCCTGGCGCGCGCCAGCGGCAGATTATGAGACGCGCAACGTCTCCCGGCAAAATGAGAACCCTGACTCGCTGCTCAACCATTACCGCCGCCTGATCCACCTGCGCAACGCCCACCCGGCTCTGCGCGTTGGCGACTGGCTGCCCGTGGAGACAAATTCCCCGCGCGTTTACGCTTACCTGCGCCACAGCCAGAGCGAGACGCTGCTGGTTTTGATCAACTTTAGCGACGATGATGATGCCAAGTACCAACTGACGTTGGCAGAAGGCCCGCTGCCTGCCGCCGTTTCACCCACGCTCCTGCTGGGCGCGGCTGCGCCTGCGCCGCTCACGCCAAATGCCCAGGGCGGTTTTGACGAATACCAGCCGTATGGGACGCTGCCGGCATTCAGCACCACCATCATCCAATTAACGCCGTAAAAACATGCAAGAATTTATTTTCGGTACCCTGTCCAGCCTGCCGCAACGTCAGGCGCAAGACCAGGCGCAGCGGTGCGGCGTGCGCCACCGCCAGCCCACGCCGCCGCCGCCGAATCAGGAACTGCCCATCATCGTCACAGTGGCTTTGCCTTACCCGATTGACCGCGTCGTTTGCCATCTGACAGAACCCACTGCCACCGCCGTGCCCTTGCAGTGGGCCCGCACCGAATGGGACCTGGTCAACTGGCAGTACCAACAGGTGTGGCAGGGCGCGCTGCCGGGCCACGCCGATGGCGTTATTGTGCGCTACACCGTGCGCGCCTATCCTGCCCAAGGCGGCGATACAGTGCCTGCCAACGACGAAAGAGACGAGGAGGGCACAGTTTACGCTTACCAGGTTGGGCGCGCCCAACTGCCTGAGTGGAGCCGCACAGCCATTATCTACCAGGTATTCCCCGACCGGTTTGCCCCCGGCGGCGGGCGCCGCTGGAATGCGGTCAACAGCCTGAGCGACATCTACGGCGGTACACTGCGCGGCATCATTGAAAAACTGGACTACATCGCTGACCTGGGTTTTAACTGCCTCTGGCTCAACCCCTTCTTTCCCGATGAGACGCATCACGGCTACCACGCCACCGACTATTTCCAGGTAAACTCCCGCCTGGGCACGCTAGACGACATCCGCGAACTGGTGCATGAAGCACACCGTCGCGGACTGCGGGTGCTGCTAGATTTTGTGGCTAACCATTGGGGCAGCGGGCACGCCACCTTTCAAGCCGCCCAATCCGACGCGCACAGCCCTTACGCCAGTTGGTATCGTTGGAAAGCGTGGCCCCACGAGTACGAAACCTTCTTCGGCGTCAAAGATTTACCCCAGGTCAACGTCGCCGACCCTGGCGCGCGCCGTTATCTGCTGCAAGCGGCCCATTACTGGCTCACCGAAATCCCCTTCGACGGCTACCGCCTGGATTACGCCCATGGCCCCTCGCACGATTTCTGGGTTGATTTCCGCGCCACAGTCAAGGCAGCTAACCCGGACGCCTGGATATTTGGCGAGATCATCGAATCCCCTACCCTGCTGCTCACCTACGGTG
>JAGVTM010000017.1 GCA_019136785.1 Chloroflexota bacterium
TGGACAAAGGCAACCTGCTGGCGGCTGTCCACGAACTGATCAAACGCTCCCTACTGGAAGTACGCGGCGCCGCTTCTCAGCCGCGCTACGGCATCCACCCCCTCACGCGCAGCTTCATACTCACCGACATCATCCACTGGCCCCAATAACCCCCTGTAGGACAATTTGTTAAATTGTCCTACTGTCTCGTCAAGCATAAAATGATGGATTAGATTGGTTCAATCTCCCAGATTGAACCAATCTATCAAATCACAACTGACAGAACACTACGATAAAATAAAACAAACTGGAGCAGTCTTGGAGACTGCTCCAGTTTCAGGAAACTCATGGTAAGCCCTCATTTTACCCAGGTCGTAGCCACCAATGTCGCCTATTGGCGCGACCGCGTCCATGATCTGACCGACGCCCGCATCCGCCTGGTTGACCCCGATCATCCCAATCTGCTGCGGGCGGCAGAGTTTGGTCAGGCGCTGCCGGCAACTCAGCCCGCCGTCGCCGAACTGATCCTGCACGCTTTCCCCCTGATTGAGCGCTGTGGTCACTGGGAAGCCTGGCTGCCCCTGCTCGATCAAGCCATCGCCGCCTGCGGCAATGACGCCCTGCCTCTCAAAGGCAAACTGCTGAACTGTCGCGGGCTGCTGCTGCGGCTGTGCCGGCATCTAGATCAAGCCATCGCCGCTCACGAAGAAGCCCGCCGTCTTGCCGAACGCCAGAGCGACCCCCAGGCCCTTGCCGAAGCCTGCTTCAATCTCAGCGAGGATTACCGCCTCCGCCGCGACTATGCCCAGGCTGAAGCCTATGGCCTGGCGGCATTAGCCGCCTTTAACCGCCTGCCAGGCGTAGAAAAATGGCAGGCTGCTGTCCTTAATACATTGGGCTTAGTGGCGCGAGAGATGGGACAGCACGATACCTCTGTCGCCCGGCTGCAGCAGGCAGTCGCCCTCTGGCGGCAGCTCCAACAAGCTACCGAACTGGGGCGCTCCCTCAACAACCTGGCAAATACGCTGCAAGCCCAGGGAGAATACGCCGCCGCCCTGGAACGGTTCCAGGAGGCAGCGGAGGCTTTAGCCGGCACAGCCAGCCAACTCGACCAGATCATCGTCCTGCTTTCCCTGGGCAACCTGTACTTCCAGCTAGAGCAGTTTGAGCAGGCTGAAGCCGTTTTCCGCCAGGCGGACTCGCCCACGCTGTGGTCGCTGGGGAACAGCTATCTGCGCGCCGTCGTCACCCTCAACCTGGGCAGCGTGCTGCTCAAGCAAGGTCGCCTGACCGAAGCCGAACGCCATCTACGCCAGAGCCAGATATTCTGGCAGCAGACGGGCGACAATCTGGGATTGGCAAACGCCTCCGGCACCCTGGCTGAAACGCTGGCGGCGCAAAAACGGACAGCAGACGCCCGCCATTACTTTAACGAAGCCATCAGCTTATTAACCGACCACCACCACATTGCCTGGGCTGACAAGTTGTTCCACCAGTTCGTGGCTGCAAAAGAAAAGATAGACCGCTAAATACGGCTGCCGGCGCCCCGCTCGAATAGAGGTGCGACGCACCCCTACAGCGGGGCGCATCGCATACGCCCTCCCTACCTCACCGCGTTCAGGCGATCCTGATGCTCGTCGGGCAGTTGCCGGCATCCACAGGTACACAATCAACGTAAGTAGGCGGCAGCGCCGGCTTACCCAATAACAGAGCAAGCAAGCTCACAGTCAAAATAAAACGGGCAAACTTGACGGAAATAGACTTGAACATCACGAGCCTCCTGTTATGCCTGGAAGCCCTGAGTACGGCGCGCCGGAGCCAGTTGCTGGCCCCCTCATGAGATGCTCAAGAGCCGTTAATGGGTTGAAAAATTACTGTCTCCACTATAAAAGAAAAAGGTTGTTTCCATAAGTACAATTCTGCACCAACAATGTACCAACTTGAGCTAACGCTGCCCCATCCCCAAAACCATACAAACACACCCTGGCACAAAACAACTTCCGACCACTAACCACTCGCCACTGTCCACTGTCCACTGTCCACTGTCCACTCACCACTGTCCACTCACCACTGTCCACCCGCCACTGTTCTCAATAGGAAATCATGACCGAAGCTAATTCATTGGCTGACCTTCTAAGCGAGTATATGAAACGCGCCCATATCGGCGACCAGCGCCTGGCAAACCTGGTTAACGATCTGGTCGGCTGGAATCTGCTCAACCGCTCTACCATCCGCAACTGGCGCGAGGGCACATCCCGTTCAGTCCAGGATTGGCGACAGATAGCCGCCATCGCCGCCGTCCTGAAGCTGGAGGGGTGGGAAGCCAACCTCTTACTAGCCGCCGCTGGTCAGCCTCCTCTCTCCATCCTGCCCCTCCTGGCTGGCGGCAGAGATCAGGCTATTCTGGGCGCGCTGCCCCCTCCCCCGGCGCCCGGCGCCGGCTCAGGGCGGGTCCCATTCCTGGCTCCCCCCCGTCCTTCCCGCCAACTGGTCGGGCGCGACGACCTGCTGCGCCAGATCAAGCAGCAGTTGCTTGCCGGCAATACCGTAGCCATCTCTGCCTTGAGCGCACTCCCTGGCTCTGCCCTGAGCGGACTCCCTGGCGTGGGCAAAACCGCCCTGGCTCTTACCCTGGCGCACGATCCCGACATCATAGCCCACTTTGGCGACGGCATATTGTGGATCGGTTTAGGGCAGCAGCCAGACTTGCTGGCTCTGTTGGGCATATGGGCCAAAGCTTTGGGCATACATGAGAGCGAAATAGCGCGGCTGGCAGACACCAAAGAGCGCGCCCAGGCTATTAACCGTGAAATCGGCGACCGCCGCATGTTGCTCATCATAGACGACGCCTGGGAAGCCGGCGCAGCCGCAACCTTCAAAATAGGCGGAAGTAACTGCGCCCACCTGCTCACCACCCGCTCGCCAGACATTGCCCGCAGTTTTGCCCTTGAGTATGCCCAGATCGTGCCAGAATTAAGCGCCGCCGACAGCCTGACGCTGCTGGCCCGCTTTGTCCCCGAAATGGTCGCCAACGAGCCAGAAGCGGCGCAGGCTCTGGTACAGGCTGCCGGCGGTCTGCCCCTGGCGCTCACCCTGATGGGCCGTTATCTGCAAAAAGAATCCCTGACCGGGCAGCCGCGCCGCCTGCGCGCGGCCCTGGAGCGGCTGCAAGAAACCAAAACCCGCCTGGAAATAGAAATACCTGTTTCGCCCCTGGAACAGCAAATTTCGCTGTCAGGCGCCACCCTTTCCTTATGGGCTTCCATTGAACTGAGCGTAAAAGTGCTGTCAGAACCACTGCAGCAGGCTCTACGCGCCCTCTCCCTCTTCCCGCCCAAACCCAATACCTTCGCCGAAGCCGCAGCCCTGGCAGTCACCGGCGCACCGCTGCAAACCCTGTATGAGCTAAATGACGCCGGTTTGCTGGAAAGCCTGGGCCCAGAGCGATACGCGCTGCACCAGACCATTGCGGATTACGCCCGCCTCCTCTTCGCCGGCCCTGCCGCCGCCGTCCGCATGGTTCATTACTACGTGGATTACGTGGAAACGCACCAACGCGACTATGCCGCCCTTGACCCCGAAGAGAAAAATGTACGCGCCGCCCTGGAAATAGCTGCCAGCCAGGAGTTGTCCGCGGCGCTGGTGCAGGGCGTCAACGCTGCCTACCATTTTTGGGACATTCGCGGCTTATATGAACTGGCTGAAACCTGGCTGCTGCGCGCCGAACCATACGCCCGCCGTCTGCCAGACGTGGCCCCGCTGGCGACGACGCTGCTCTACCTGGGCCGCACCGCCGACAGGCGCGGGGAGTACGCCCTGGCGGAAAGCCGCCTGCAAGAGGGGTTGGCGCTGGCGGAAGCCGCCATGCTCCATGAACTCACCAGCCTGCTGCTGCGCAGCCTGGGCGTCGTCGTTGCCCATCGCGGCGACTATGGGCAGGCGCAAGCGCACTTTCAACGGGGGCTAACGCTCGCCCGCTTGCGCCAACAACCGGAAAGAATCAGCGCCTTACTGGTAAATCTCGGCGCAGTCGCCACCTACCAGGGCAGATACAAAGAAGCAGAAGCATATTACCAGGAAGCGCTGCCGCTGGCCCGCGCCGGCAATCAGCCCGAAAAAGTTAGCCTGCTGCTCATGAACATGGGCGTCCTGTCTGCTTATCAGGGAGCGTATGCCCAGGCAGAAGCCGCTTACACAGAATCGTTGCACATGGCGCAGGCGCTGGGCCATCGTGAAATGATTTGCCTGCTCCGGCAAAACCTGGGGTCAGTAGCCGTTAATCAGGCAAAGTACGAGCAAGCTGAGACTGACTTTCAGGAAGGGCTGGCGCTGGCGCAAAAGCTAGGACATCGCGAAAGAATTTGCGCCCTGCTGGAAAACCTGGGCGCAGCAGCCGCCCGTCGCGGCGCTTATAACCTGGCTCAGGACTACTTGACGAAAGGGTTGGATATGGCGCGGGCGTTGGGCCATCCCTGGCTGCTCAGCATGACGCTGATTGAATTGGGCAACCTGCAGTTGCCGCAGAACCTCTACGAACAGGCGCAGAAAAACTACGCGGAGGCGCAGATTGTGGCCCAGGAATCGGGTCTGCGCGACCTGGTTGCGCTCTCCCTCTATGGGTTGGCGCAGATAGCCCTGGCTCAAGGTGACCTGCCGGCAGCGCGGCAGTTAGGGCAGGAAAGTCTGGCTATTCTGGAATCCCTGGCGCATCGGGATGCCGCTGCCGTCAAGGCGTGGTTAGCCGGGCTGCCGGCATCCTGACCCGAAAACACTGACCACTGACCACTCGCCACTCACCACTATTTTCAAAGGAGATGTCATCATGAAGAAGCTGCGGTTTGATCTCATCCGCACTTCGTTGATCCTCAGCTTAACGTTGTTCAGCCTGTTCGTTTTCACCGGAGAGACGCCGCCGCTGCACGCCAACTCGTCCTCCAAAGCGCCCCCCGGACTGCGCCAGCGCATCATGCAGCAGGGGCAGGCAGAATATCTGCTCGTTCTGCAGTCGCAGGCTGATCTCAGCGCCGCCGCCGCCATCAGCGACTGGAACGCGCGCGGGCATTTTGTCTATGACGCCCTGCGCGCCACCGCCCGCCGCACGCAGGCGGGCTTGTTGCGCATTTTAGAACAGCAGCAAACTGCCGGCAGCGTGCAGCAGTTCCAATCCTTCTTCATTGCCAACGCCATCCTGGTGCACTCCAATGTCGCCGCCTTTGACCGGCTCGCTGCCCACCCCCAAGTCGCCCGCATCGAATTCGCGCCTGCTTTCTCCCTTGCCGGCGCGCCCTCCCTTGCCGATCCGACCCTCATCGAATGGAACATCCAGAAAGTAAACGCCCCCCAAATCTGGGAGGAGTTCGCTGTATTGGGACAGGGTATGGTCGTCGCCAACATTGATACAGGCGTGGACTACGATCACCCCGCCCTGGTCAACCAATACCGCGGCAACCTGGGCGGCGGCGTTTTTGATCATAATTTCAACTGGTACGATCCGCTCAAAATCTGCAATATCCCCTATGCCGTTCCATGCGACCCAGATGGTCATGGCACACACACCATGGGCGTTATGGTTGGCAGCGATGGCCCGGAAAACCAGATTGGCATGGCCCCTGCCGCCAGATGGATTGCCGTTAAAGCGTGTGACGAAACCACCCTATGCCCCATGCCGGTTCTGCTGCAAGCGCTGGCCTGGATTATCGCTCCCTGCCCCTTGTCCAGCCAGCCGGGCAGTTCTAACTGCCGCCCCGACCTGCGCCCCCACGTCGTCGCCAACTCCTGGGTCAACCCCGCCACAGACAACGGCCTCTGGTTAGCCATCATCCAAAACTTGCGCGCTGCCGGCATTTTTCCCGCCTTTTCTGCCGGCATCTCTGGCCCCGCCCCCGGTACCATTGGCGCGCCCGCCGGCTACGCCCCCAGCTTCGCTGCCGGCGCTACCGACATCAACGATGAGATCGCCCCCTTTAGCAGTCGCGGCCCCTCTCCCCTGACCGACGCCATCAAACCCGATCTGACCGCCCCTGGCGTCGCCGTGCGATCTTCCGTCAATGGCGGCGGTTACGACTATTTCAGCGGTTCATCTGTCGCCAGCGCCCACATCGCCGGCTGTTATGCCCTGATCAAATCTGCCCTCTCTTTCCTCTCCCTGGAAGCCGCCGAAAGCCGGCTGCGCAATTATGCCGTGGATCTGGGCGCGCCCACCCCCGATTACGATTACGGCTATGGCCGGCTAGACTGCTACCGTTCCCTGCTAGATGGGCAGCCGGGCTTCATTCTCGGCGTGCTGCCCGCTGCCGCCTCTGTCTGCATCTCCAGCGCGCCTGGCAATCTTGACAACGCCGGCCCCTCTGGCGCCGCTCAATTCTCCATCTCCATCAACCCCATCAACAACTACCACGATCCCGTCACCCTGAGCATTACCAATGTGCCGGGCTACGTTCGCTTCGGCAGCGTGAACCCGGTGCCCGTACCGGGTCAATCCGCCATCTCCCTGGGCGGCGGCGACAGACCTGGCTCATTCTGGGTGAATATTACGGGCACAGGCCCCGGCACAGATACCCGCACCGTCACCGTTGAGCTAAAAGTCTACGACGCCAATCCGGGATCCCCTTCCCTGATCTCCCCAGCCAACGGCGACGTGAATGTATCGCTGACGCCCGCCTTCCAATGGAGCCAGACCAATCCAGGCGACGCCTACCTGCTCGTCATCAACAACCAGGACAGCAGCGACCTGCGCTACGCCATAACCGCCAAAACAAACCACCAGTTTCCGGCCCCGTTGCAGCCCTTCACCGTTTATTACTGGTCTGTGCAGGCATACAACCCCTGCGGCGTAGGCGACTTCGCCCCCGAAGCCATCTTCCGCACCCAGGACGTTTCCTCGACCACCGGTGATTATTGACTGTTAGCTGTTCGTAGATAACCTGACGAGTAACCATACACGCCCGCTCCCTGAGCCTGTCGAAGGGAACCGGTTTCGACAGGCTCAACCTGCGGAGGGAGTGAACAGTTACCCTGGCGATTTGGGTTTGTAGTGACCGCTTTTGCCCCTTGAGAAAATAATCGGGTAATCCCGCTCCCATTGCCAGGGAAGGGGTACTGTAGGGCGAAGGGCGCGCAGCGCCCTCGCCCTCTCCGAAAGCCCCCTTCCCCCTTCAGGGGGAAGGGGGTTGGGGAATGGGGCCTGCCCTTCGCGGCGTCTTCGCCGCCGTTTACCTGGTTATTTTCTTAAACCTCAATAGCGGTTTGGACTACCTTCAAACAGAACGGCTAACAGCATTGAATCGCGCTTGCTTTTTCCTCTGACATTGTTTATCTTTAGGTTGTGACAATGGTCAGTTCAAATGCGTATTCGGGAAGAGAATACCTGATGAAACAATTGCCAATCCCCTACGAAGAAATTGCAGCCTTTTGCCGTCGTCACCAGATTCGTCGGCTGGCTCTATTTGGCTCCTTCCTCCGCGAGGATTTTAGCCCTGATAGTGACATAGATGTCCTGCTGGAGTTTTCTCCAGGCACTTCGATAGGGTTTTTCCAACTGTACAATTTGGAACAGGAGCTATCACAAATCTTTAGCGGGCGAAAAGTAGAAATTAACACCCCACAGAGTTTGAGCAAGTACTTTCGTGAAGAGGTATTAGCCGAAGCGCAGGTACAATATGCCGAAACATGATCCAATGATACGGCTAAAGCACATGCGCGATTACGCCCAAAAGGCCATACAAATGGCAAGCAGTTATGCACGAGAGGACCTTGATCGCCATGAAATGTTGTCCCTGGCGCTGACGCGACTGGTCGAACTGGTAGGCGAATCCGCTAACTATGTGCCTGAAGAAGTTCGGCAGCATTATGATCAAATCCCCTGGCCACAAGTTATCGGGATGCGCCATCGGCTTATTCATGGTTATGACCAGGTAGATTATGATATCTTGTGGACTACTATCCAGCGTAACCTGCCCGAATTGCTCTCCGCTCTTGAGCAAATCGTGGGAAAAGAATAATTGTGCGGGCAGAACACAATGTGAAGTGGAAAATCTTCGCTGGGCAAAACGTAAAGATTAACGTCCCCAAACAACACAACCCACCGCCAGACTCTGCTCTGGCGGCGGGTGAAATCCATCATAGCGTGGACGGCAATGCCGGCATCACGCCCGGCTGCCGCGCCTTCACGCGCGCCTACCAGTCATTACCGCTCAAAGCCTCAATCACCCCCCTCATACTTGAATGAGACCTTCACCTTCGTGCGATAAGCGATCACCTCGCCATCCTCAAGCTGCATATCCATCTGCACGACTTCCGCAATACGCAAATCCCGCAGCGACTTAGCGGCTCTTTCCACAGCCGCCCTGGCTGCTTTCTCCCATGATTCGCTGCTGGTTCCTACCAGCTCAATGACTTTATACACACTTTCTGCCATCATAACGCTCCTTTTGGTCGGCCACCCACAATAGAAGGCCATTGATCGTATTATACCACAATCAGCCTATCCTCTGCCCCCTGACAAACGCTCCCTTGCCGGCAACCCGGCAATTCTAATTTTGGCTGCGCAGCCTGCGGCGGAAATGCCCCCAGGGGCGGGGTCATAAAGGGCGAGGGGCGCAGAGCGCCCGCGCCGCGCGGCCCTCGCCCTCTCCGAAAGCCCCCTTCCCCCTGGGGGGAAGGGGGTTGGGGGATGGGGGGCCTCCCTAACCAACGGAGCAGACTCGTTCAAATTGAGAACTGCTGGCGATAACCCTAAACGATTGATCTGAATAGGAGATGGCTTATAATGGGACAGTCAGGGCTTTTACCGCGCCCAAAGTTCTTCTCTTTACCTTCGCGTTCGCGCCACTGCGCCCCCGCGCGGGGGCGCGACGGCATCCGCGTCTTTGCGGTAAATAGTTACAAGGAAGAAAGCTTTTGAGTAGATTTGGCCCCGATCCCCAGGCCTTTTTTGATTTCGTATACACAGAAACGCCGCCATGGGACATTGGCGGCCCCCAACCAGCCATGTCCGACCTTCTTGCCAGGTATCCCCCCACCGGCCCCATCCTGGACGTTGGCTGCGGTTCGGGCGACCTGGCCATTTTTCTGGCGCAACGCGGCTACCAGGTTGTCGGGATTGATTTTGTAAAAGCCGCCATTGCTGCCGCTCAGTCCAAAAGGGACTCGCTCCCCCCGGCCACAGCTCGTTTGCTGCGTTTCCAGGTAGCTGATGCCTTACAGCCGTCCCACTTGCAGCAGCAATTTGGCTCGGTGGTAGACTCCGGCTTCTTCCATCTGCTCAGTCCGGCCCAATCTGACCGCTTCGTGGATGAACTGGCGTCAACCATAAAACCGGGGGGTTGGTACTATTTGCACGCATTTGCCGTCGAATTTCCATATCCCAACATGCCGCGCCAGGTTCACGCCGATGAGCTGCAATCCCGTTTCACACCGGACAAAGGCTGGCGCATCCAGGACATCCAACCGGCAGAGTTTCTCAGCCGCGTCGCCCCGCCCGTGCCGGCAATCTGCGCCTGTATCGAACGAACCGCCCCCACCGCGCCCGCCGTCAGCTAACCACACCCATAAAGGAATGCAACTTGAGAATCAAAATCGGTTCCATCGTCATCCGCTGTTACGAGTTCGAGAAAATGATGCAATTCTGGCAGGCAGCGCTGGGCTATACCCCTGTCAGACCAGAAAGCGGCGGTTTTGTCATTCTCTCCGATCCCGCGGGCCAGGGACCCAATCTCTCACTGGATCGCATGCCCCAAAAGCGGACGGGTAAGCGCGGCTGGCTGCACCTCGACCTCTATGCCTCCAACCAACAGGAAGAAGTCGCCAGGCTGGTCAAACTGGGCGCAGTTCCATACCCCTGGAGATACGAACCAGATGCCGATTATGTCGTCCTGGAAGACCCGGACGGCAACCTCTTTTGCGTCGTCCAGATATGAACATGCCCGACGATTACGCTGAGACCCGGATCCCCCTGCGAACGTCCCGCGAATGGCGCGAACATTACGAGCAAAACGCGCTGTCCCTGCTTCACATCCCCTGGGATGCTGGCGCAGACCTCAATCAGGCTGAGCGGTTGGCAATTGCCGCCTCCGTGCAAGGCTTTCAGGCAGGCGAAAGCTCAGAAGGTCGCCATCTGTATCGCGCCGCCGAAAAGTACGCGCACGCATCCGGCGACGACGAATACCTTCGCGCCATCAGGCTCTTCATTAAGGAAGAGCAGCGCCACGCCCGCGACCTGGCCCGCTTTCTGGAACTGAACCACATCCCGCCCCTGAAAACCACCTTCCCCGACCGCATCTTTCGCCGGCTGCGTCGCCTGGTTGACAGCCTGGAGATTTCCATCGCCGTCCTGCTCACCGCCGAGATCATCGCCAAAGTCTATTACGCCGCCCTGCAGTCCGCCACGAACTCCACCGTTCTGGATGCGCTGTGCCGGCAAATCCTGCGCGACGAAGAAAAACACGTCGAGTTCCAGGCAGAACAGTTGGCACGGTTGCGGGTTCGTCGCCGGGCTGCGGCGTATGCCGGCACGCTTGGCCTCCAGCGCCTGCTGCTCGGCGGAACCTGCCTTGTCGTCTGGCTCTATCACCGCCGCGTGTTTCACCGCGGCGGCTTCACCTTCAGCCAGTTCTGGCGCGCCTGTTGGCTGCATTTCAACGACGCCTTCGCCCACACCAGCGCCGCCAGCGCCCACCTGCGCCAGGCAGTCGCGCCATTACCCGGCCCCGTCTCGCCCGACGCCATGACACCCGGCAGCTCGCCATAGCCTCCCAGCGGTTAAGGTGCGTACCGTATGGCAGGGAAGGGGGTTGGGGGATGGGGTCTCTACCCTTGGGGTGTCCACACCCCCGTTTACCGAACTATTTTCTTAAACTTCAAACAGTTTGCCCTACATCTCCGCGCCCTCCGCGTGAATCTATTTTCAAAGGAGAAAAGATAATGGACTTCAACGCATACCGCAAAGCGTACTTCGTTTATCCCGCCCCTGAGCCACGCTATCAATTCCAAAGTTCTTTCGGCGCCACGCTTTACTTTGAAGATTACCAGGCAGCCATTGCCTTCTACGTCCAGGTGTTGGGCCCCCCGGGTTACGTAGAGGGCGCGGGCACGAGAGGATGGCCCATAGGCAACGGCTGGCTTACCCTGCTGCAAGGAAGACAGGGCAATCCCCAAAACGTAGAGATCACCTTCGAGCTGAGCAGCGCCCATGAAGCAGAGGCGCTACAAAAAGAGTTCATTGCCGCCGGAGCCAGGGGCCAGCAGCCATCTGACCAGTTCATGTATCGCCCCGTGCGCTGCTGTCCTGTCGTGGATCCGTTTGGCCTGGCAATTATGATCATCGCCCCACAGCCATTCTCAATTTGAAAAACGAGGAATAAGACCAACCGATGCAGATAGATATCCGTTCCGCCGCCGCCAGATTCTACGACTTTAGCCCCGGTTTCCCGCCAGACGTGCCTTTTTATCAGGCGCTCATTCCATCCCCAAGGGCTGCCGTCCTCGAACTGGGATGCGGCACCGGGCGCGTCACCCTGCCCCTTGCCGCGCATTGCCGCTTCATACACGGCATTGACCTCTCCCCCGCCATGATCCAGTTGTGTCGTGATAAGCTGGCGCAGTCGCATCTCCCCGCTGGCAGGGTCGCCGTGACCGTGGGCGACATCACCGATTTTCACCTGGGGCAACAATTCGACCTGATCATTGCCCCCTTTCGCGTCCTGCAAAACCTGGAAACGGACGCCCAGGTAGACGGGCTGTTCAGGTGCATTGGGATGCACCTGGCCCCAGGCGGCACATGCGTGCTAAACGTCTTTAAGCCCTTTATGGGCCCAGACGAGTTGCAGACGCGCTGGGTGTCGCCTGAGGAACGGCTGGAATGGGAAACGCCTTTCGCCGGCGGCAAACTCGCCTGCTATGATCGTCGCCCGCGCGTAGACGAACAGCGCGGCGTGTTATATCCCGAACTGGTTTACCGCCGCTATGCGGGTTCTACCCTGCAAGAGGAAGTCGTCCTGCATCTGGTCATGCGCTGCTACTGGCCCGAAACCTTTGCCAGCCGGGTCGCCGCGCACGGCTTTCAAATTGTGAACCGCTGGGGCGGCTACAAAGGCGAACGCTACGGGGAAGGGTCGGAACTGGTGTTGCAGTTTCAAGCTGGAGGCTAACAAAATTATGACTGGCAACCACATTTATTTCGAGCGCGTCACCTCCAACCGCACCGAAGCCCTTTTCGTCGGGCTGTCGCTCCTGTTCTTCCTGCCATTTGCCAGGCAGTCCCGCCGCAGAGCACGCAAACCCGTGGGCATCCTGTCCGGCTGCCTGTCCGCCCTCTTTCTATTTTACGCCCTGAACTACAGAACCCTCACCATCCAGTTAAGCAAAGACGCGCTGAAGCTCACCTTTGGCATCTTCAACTGGACCATCCCCCTCGATAACGTGGCAGCCTGTCGCCTGGATGATTTACCCGTGCTCATGAAAATGGGCGGCGCCGGCATCCACTTCATGTTTATTCGCCAGCGATACCGCGCTTCCTTCAACTTTCTGGAACACCCCCGGGTAGTGATTGCCTTCAAGCAAAAAGTTGGTCCCGTGCAAGATATTTCCTTCTCCACCCGCCGCCCGCATGAACTGCTGCGGCTCATTCAAGAAGCAGTCCATTCACAAAGCGCGCTATCCGGTTAAGTAACTCAACTCTGGCGATTCTTGATTGTGGTACAATCAGTATCAAACCTTTAGCGAATGCAGTAGTATTTGCGCTTTACACCCCTATGACACCAGTGGCATGAACGAAAATACGCCGTTATGGAAAAATTTCCGTGAAGGGTTAAAGAAAAAAGCAGGCACCAAGTGATTTTTGAGTCACTTCGATTCGTATGAATCGGCAGATTCGCGTAAGCGATGGCGCAATGTTTACGTACTGCATTAAGAAAAAAGTTAACCTATGCAATATAAACCTCGATTTCATCATTGAAATGCGAGATAGGTTTGTATTACCAAACGCCGGAATAAATTCTTGCGAAAAACCTGTTTAGAGAGCATTGTCGCTAAAGTCGAGTGAATAATGGCACGGAATAAACAATTAGTGTCTGAAGAAAGAGATTATTTGGTTCTGAATGTGAGGCAAGCCAAACAAATTGCCAGGGATTGGTTGTCAGAAATTGACAGGAGAGGAATTACAGCCGTATCTGCTCAACACTTATGACAATGATGAAGATTTTGAAGATGATGAGATATGAAGCAATCGTACCCTATACTCTATCTCCTCGTCATTGTAGGCTTTGTCACCGATCACGTACAGCAACCAAAACTATTTTGAAAGCGTCACTTCCAACCAGGATGAGCAAAGAATGATACGACTTTTTGAGATAGCTGAATGACATGACTTAGTGAGTTTTGACAACACCGTGATCTATAGAACCCTGACCATTCGGTTGAACGAAGATGCGCTGAAGTTCACTCTTAACGGCTTCACCTGAACGTCCCTCTGGATATCATTGAGGACTGCCGTCTCAATGATAATCCGCCAATCCGCATAGTGTCGCCATACCCACGCGCACCCACCCAGACGCCCGCCGCGCCAGAGCCGTCGCGGCAGAGGCGCACACCGCGCACCTGCTGCGGCGTGATGAACTGGCCCACCGACAGGGCGTCGCACGCCAGACCAGCGCCATAGCGCAGCCATATCTTCTCTGGCGCCCCCGGCAAATAAGCCCACATCCCCGTCAACCCGCTCTCATCCACATACGTGGCGTCCGCCAGCAGCGTAAAACGCCCGCTGCCGCGGCGGCCATCGTTCAGCCAATAGTCGTAATCCAGCCGGTCGGCAATCTCCACCATCTCCACCGCGCCAATGTCGCAGGCTGCGCCTTTGGGCCGCGCCACGCCCCGCTGGTCGAAGGGAACGGGATCGCCCATTATGTTGAGGCACGTGCCGGCATCCACCCCCACACTCCCCGCCAACAACGCCTGCGTTTCCGTGGGCCCGCCGTTGTCCGCCAGCGGCCCCAGCAGCGGGTCCGTGTTAAAGAAATCTGTCGCCTGCGTAAAGTTACACGTCCCGTCGCTGCTGATGTTATACCCCAGCGAAACCGCGTGCACGATGTCATAACAGTTGCCGTCGCCGTTGTAAGCCACAATGCTGTTCTTGAACGTAAACGGCGAGCCAGACTCGTCGTTATACACGCCCTGCGCCGTGTTGCCCGCCACCACGCTGTGCGAAAACGTAAACGGTTTCATGGCAAAAGCCTTGTAAATGCCCTGCCCCACGTTTTGCGAAATGGTACTGTTCTCTATCGTCATCTGCCCGCCAATCAAGTAAATGCCCGCGCCGCTTAAGCTGCCCACATTGCCGCTGAGACTGCTCTGGGTAATGTGCACAGTGCCGGCATCCACATAAACCCCACCTCCCGCCGTCGCCTCATTATTCTGGATCGCCGTCCGCCTTATCTCCACCTCCCCCGAGTGTATATCCACCCCGCCGCCGCTGCTGTTAGCCGTGTTGCCCGCCGCCACACTGTCTTGCAGCAGCGTATACCCACCGCTCACATTGCTGATTGCCCCGCCAGCAATCGCGTCATTCTCCCGAAATTCACTCTCGTAGACCAACAACTCGCCCCCATAATTCTTAATCCCCCCACCCCGATAAGCGGCGTTATCCACAAAGGTCGTGCGCCGCACCTGCATGATCCCCCCCGAGTTATAAATGCCCCCGCCGCCCACTTGCGGGGCCACATTGTGGGAGAAAACGCTGTCGTTAATGCTCACCGTCCCATTCACATTTTGCACGCCCCCTCCCTGCGCCGAAGACCCGACGCTGTTGTTGGCAATCGTCGTGTGCGTAATCGTCAGGGGCCCGCCATCATTATAGAGACCGCCGCCGCCCCCCCAGGCCATATTCCCCGTAATAACGGCGTAACTGACCACAGCCGACCCGTCCACGTAGATGCCGCCGCCCCCAACCTCCGTCGCGCCAGCAGCGCCGTCCCGTATGGTCATGCGCGCCAGAATGACGCCCACGCTGCTGACACGGAAAACGCGGCTGGCTTGATTGCCGCTAATCGCCAGGCTCTCCGCCCCCGGCCCCACAATCGTGACCGCCTTATCCACTACCAACTCCCCGCTGGTCAGCGTAATCGTCGCCGGCAACTCCAGCGCAAACGCAATCCGCCCCCCGCCGCACACCTGCCCCAACGCCCATCGCAGCGTCCCCGTCCCGCTATCCGCCGCGCTGGTCACCGCCACCTGCGGGTCGCAATCCCCCTCCCCAGGCAACGAAACCGCCGCCGCGGACGCCCCTGCCACCAGCCCCAGCACCGCCAGAAAAAGCCTAAAGAAAAAACGCCCGGCAAACATCGCCATCCACCTCCCAGATACCCCCATTAACCATTCACAAGCGGTGTCTTCACCGCCATTCACCAATTCACCCATTAATTATTCTCTTCCCCCCAGGCGCGCGCCTGGGACAGCCGGCGCAAAAGCCGCCTGCCCCAGGCGCCTATTTCCAAACGCTGCTGACGCCAACCTCATCCCCCCAATCAGCGTCATCAGCGCCCCATTAGCGTCATCAGCGTCCCATCCCGGCTTTTCTCAAGGCAAATTACCTACCCACACCCCCGCCGCGCCAGAGCCGTCGCGGCAAAGCCGCCAGCCGCGCACCTGCTTCGGCGTGGGGAATTGGCCCACCGAAAGCGCATCGCAAGCCAGCCCCGGATCGTACCGCAGCATCAACTTCTGCGGCGTGCCGGGCAGATAACTCCACGTCCCGGTGCGGTCGCTTTCATCCACAAAAGTGGCATCCGCCAGCAGCGTGTAATGCCCATTGCCGCTGCTGCCGTCATTCATCCAATAGGCGTAATTCATTTCCATAACCACGCCAGGGCCAGGGGAGACGCCGCACCACGTCAGCGTGGTGGCCAGCGTGGTCGGGCGCGCCGCTGCCGGCAGCGCTTCAAACGGAAAGCCCCAGAAGGTCGTCTGGTAAGCGGCAGATTTGGTCAGGGCGGCTGTGCCGGCATTCCCATTGAACCCCACCGCCGCCGTGCCATCCGGCGTCAACCGGTCGCTGTAATTCGTGAACGGATACGCCAGCGTGTACGGCCCCAACCCGCCATAGACGCCGCTGCCCGTCACCGTCGTCTGGCTGACGTCGCTCGTCGCCGACGCCACCCCCAGGTAGCTCTGCATAAAGGGCGTCACCCCCCGATCCCACACATAATCCTGGCTGCTGATCATCAGGCAGCGACCATTGTCCAGGAATGCCGCCAGCGCCGCTTCACCGCTGCCGCCGGGACCCGCCGCGCCGCCAAACTCATCCCCCGTGAACCAGATTACGGCGCTGTATTGGTTCAGCGTGGCTGCGTCTGGCTCATTATCGCTGTTGCCCGTATCCCACACGTCATAGCCGTACCCCAGGCTGTCCAGGGCTGCCGTATAGGCGCCGCGCACATCGGGCGCGTTGTCATCGTCATCTACCAACAAGATAGGCGGCAGCGGCAGCAGTTGGAACATTTGCGTCTGGTCGTGGTCGGCCACAATGGCCCGTTCCTCCAGTTGGTGACCAAACGCCGTCACGCGCAAGGTATAACTGTCTTCTGGCAAAGTCAGCATATAGAAGCCCGTATCCGGGTTGGTACTCACCGGCGGCAGCGGCGTATCCAATACGGCCACCTCCGCCGCCAGCGGCGCGCCCGTGCCCGCTTCCGTCACCTTGCCATAAACCAGATACGTGGGCGCTGCCGGCAGCGCAAAGTCCTGAATCGTCAGCGTATCCGTCAGAATGACCACGCCCGAAACGCTCTGCGGCAGGTAACCAAACGCCTCCGCCGTCACCTCATACGTCTCCGCCATCAGCGTGCGCGTATACACGCCGCCCGCATCCGTCGTCGCGGAGAAAGTATGGTTCATCGGGTCTGTCATGCGCACCACCGCACCGGCGATGGGCGCGCCGCCCTCCGCCGCGGAGGCCTCCGCCGCCGTCACCTGCCCGCTCAACGTGCCCAGGCCGCCTGGAATCAGGCAGCCGCTCATGTGCGCGAAGGAACCCAACGACGCCTTAACGAAATCGGTGAAGTAAGCCATATCCAACACCGCCAGGCGGTCCTGCGTGGTGTGGTAATATGGGTTGAAGTCGCCGCCCGTGTAATTCTCAATGCCCAGAATGGCATTGAAGCCATAATCCCAGAAGGAAGCGTGGTCGCTGGCGCCCGTGCCATTGGGAATGATGTGCGGAACCAGGTTCAAGTCATATACATTCACCACATCCGCAAACAACTGCGCCAGTTGCAGCGTGGGCGGGATGCTGTTGGTGGCGTGCAGTTCAATGTCCGGCGTGCTGTTCAACGTGTTCCAGCCGATCATGTCCAGGTTGATCACCCCCAGGATATTATCCCCCTGGTTGAAGGCGCGCTGCGCGTAAGCCTGGCTGCCCAACAGCCCCTGCTCCTCGCCCGTCCAGAAAGCAAAACGCAGCGTGCAGCCCCACTCATACTGGGTGAAGATGTCCGCCGCCAGCAGCACCGCCACTGAGCCGCTGGCGTTGTCATCCGCGCCAGGGGCCACTGCCCCCGAAGGCATGTCGTCCAGATGAGCGGTGATCAGATACACGTCATCCGGGTTGGCGCTGCCCAGGCGTTCGCCAATCACATTTGGCGGGCGGCTGGCGTTCCAGACGTGATATTCCACGTCTAACCCCAACGCCTGCATGTGCTCGCCCACATATTGGGTCGCCTTTTGCACAGGTTCGCCGCTGTACGTGTGGCGGGTCAGAATCGTATACGGCTGCCCGCCAATGGTCACGGGCCACTCGCCGCTGAGACCGCCATCGTAATCATACACAGCCTGGGTGGTGACCTGATCCATCATTTGTTGAATGAGCGGATCGGGGTCCACCGCCGCCGGCATGGCAGCGGGCAGGGCATCTAGCGGCTTAGGCGTCAAGGTCAAGGCGCGCAGGTCTACGCCTGTTTCCGCCAGCCGAGCGGCATCTGCCGCCGCCGCCCGCAGTAAAACCTGCTGCCCATCATCCAGCAGCAGGCGACCATAGGTATTCCAATCAGGCGCGCTGTGGCCAGGGACGGCATAAGCCAGGTAATAAGCCCCACCGCGTATGTCGGGATCAAGAATGCGAACGGTCAGGCCCGCCTGCTGCATGGCCTGCCGGCCTTGAGCATCTGCGCCCGCCAGCAAATAACTGCCCGTCAGACCTTGCAAACGGGCAAATGCCGGCATATCTGTGCCGGCAAATCTCTCCAGATCATCAGGCGCGCGCAGCGAAACAGCCACCAGCGCCACGCCATCCGCGTTAGCGGCATCAGCGGCTGCCGCCTGCATATGCGCCGTATTAAATAGGACCAACAAGGAAAGGGGAACGAAAAGCTAGAGCCAAAGACGGCGAGACATAAGTATTTCTCCTGCGAAGATAGCCAACTCCGTAAGGCGGGTTTCCAACCCACCCATTCCTTCGCCGACGGACAGCAGCCGTCCGCGCTCAGAACTTGCCCTGAGCCTGCCGAAGGGGACAGGGCTGCAAAAACAGCCTTACACGGGGGCGCGCGAATCGCACATCTCTGTGCGTTCGAGCCGCCCGGTTTCATCCAACCTACGCTTCAAGATAGACAGGGAGACAACCGGAAACAAGTGACGAAAGTCACCAACTGTGGCGAAGAACTTCTATGCCGGGAATAACAACCCTGACCCCAATCCCCCCTGCCAGGCAATGCTACCCCCTATACTGCCCTATCACAAAACATGAACAAAACATTAGCGAAGACTCGCAAATACTTGTGCAATATCTGTGCATTATATAGAATTCCGTACAGTACTCAATTTGGGTAGGCAGCGGGAAAGCGTATCAACCAATGGGCATACCATTGAATCCCAAAATTTGCCCTCATCTGCACGCCCTTTGCAAGGGTATTCGCAAACTACGCCGCTGTGCGCAGCAGCGCAGTTTCAAACGAACCATCGAAAAGGAGAAATGTAACATGCGTCGTTCTATCACCACTACTTTGCTGCTATTCCTGGCCCTGCTCGTCGCCGTTCCGGCTGCCTTAGCCCGCGAGCAGCGCAACATCGTCGAAATTGCCGTTGAAGATGGTCGCTTCACCACCCTGGTCGCCGCCGTCGTCGCCGCCGACCTGGCGGACACGCTGTCCGGCGGCGAATGGACCGTTTTCGCTCCCACCGATGACGCTTTCGCCAAACTTGGTCTGAATGCGGACAACATCGCCTCCGCTTTCACCACCGCAGAACTGACCGACATCCTGCTCTACCACGTGCTGCCCGGTGAAGTCAGCGCCAGCAAAGCCAAAGCCGCTGTGGGCGACATCGTCATGGCTAACGGCCAAAAGGCTGGCTTGAAATATTTCAATGGCGGTATCTACATCAACGATGACGCCAAGGTCATCATCGCCGATGTCACCGCCGCCAACGGCGTGATCCATGCCGTAGACACGGTCATTCTCGGTCCCTGGCCCCGCAGCGGCAGCGAATCCGCCCCTGCCATGACGACCGCCGCCGCCAGCGGTAACACCATTGTAGATATTGCCATTAACGATGGTCGCTTCACCACGCTGGTCGCCGCCGTTGTCGCCGCCGACCTGGCTGACGCCCTCTCCAGCGGCGAGTGGACTGTCTTCGCCCCCACCGATGACGCTTTCGCCAAACTGGGCTTAAACGCGGACAACATCGCCTCCGCCTTCACCAAAGAGGAGCTCACCGACATCCTGCTCTACCATGCCGTCGCTGGCGAAGTGAACGCCGACAAAGCCCTGACGCTGTTGGGCGACGTGACCATGGCCAACGGGCAAAAAGCCGGCCTGAAATACTTCAGTGGCAGCATCTACGTCAACGATGACGCCAAAGTCATCATCCCCAACGTCAATGCTTCCAACGGCGTTATCCACGTGGTGGACACCGTTATCCTGGGCCCCTGGCCCCGCTAATCTCCCAACTGGTACCCTCCTTCATGCAAAAAGGCGCGGAGATTCCCTCCGCGCCTTTTTGCTTTCCGTTGGGCGGGTCGGCAACCCGCCCCTGCCTCACCTGTACACAGTCGCCGGGCGCGTCGCCGTGATGAGAAAAAACGGCAAATGCACCACCTGCTGCCAGACCTCGCGCCGGCTGGCGCTGGCGGCTGCCGCTGCTGTCACTGTCAGCCGCTCCGCATCCGTCAGCGGCAAGCCGCGCAGCAAATCGAACCGTTCCTCAGCCGGCGGTGACAGCGTCGCCAATAAATCCACCTGCACGTCAAAGCCGCGCTCAGCCAGCAGCCCCGGCAGCTTGCGCCCCACCAGCGCGTCCGCGCCCGCCCGCGCCAGCGCCGCCCGCCACACATCAGCCACAGCCACGTCCGCGGGGTGCTCCATCATGCCGCCATAATCGGGTTCCAGGGCTATCAGCGCGCCCCCCGGAGCCATCACGCGCCAAACTTCCGGCAGGACATCCGCCACAGGCAGCCACAACCACACCAACTGCGTAAAAATCAGGTCAAATGCCCCCGCCGCAAACGGCAAACGCCGCGCATCCCCCGCCACCCGCGCCGCGCCTGCCACCAGGGAGTCCGCCGCCCCCGCGCCTGCGCGCCGAGCGGCGCGGGGGTGTGCCCGCAGGGCCGCTTCGTTCCGATCCAGCGCCGCCGTCAAACCGCCGCTGCGCCGCGCCAGTTCCGCCGTAACCGCCCCATAGCCCGCCCCCAGGTCTAGCACCCGCCGCCTATGCGCCACGCCTATGCGCCGCAGCAGCCGGGCGCGCGCTGGCGCCAGCCAGGCGGATTGCCGGCAGAGCAAATCGAGCGGGGGCAAGTCAGCGCGCACCGCGCCCTAACCCTCGCTTTCTTCCAACAGGTCCACGATTCGTTCTTCCAACCGCGCCAGGTCCCAATGGCTCTGACTCTTGATGATCGAGCGCAGCGTCGGATCCAGGCTTTTCACCGCGTCCAGAATATCCGCCAGCAAATGCTGCTGCTCCCGCGCCCGCGTCACCTCCTGCGGCATCTCCACCATGTCGCGCAAGATAGCCGACTCCGAACGGGAAGCCACTACCGGCTCGCCCACCGCCTGCACATAGACCAGCGTGCGCTTGCCGGGCCCGCGCCCTTCTTCAATCGGCGCCAATCCCACAATATGATCGGCGCGAAAATATTTGCCATATCCCAGGGCTACCATTGTATCCTTTGTCACTCGCATGGCTGCGTCTCCATTTTTAGGGCCGAATATATTTCTGCACAAATTCGGCTGCATCCAGGCATTCAAATGCGCTAACCTCTTGCGCCAGGGAACGTACCAACTCTCGATTGGCCGAGATGAAACAATCTACATGACCTGTTTTGGCTGCCAGATAAATTTCTAAATCTTCTCGAGGAACCAGGCCAGACTTCTCCAAGACACTCATTTCCGCACTGTCTGGCAGAACATATTGCACTTGCATACCTTGCCAGATGCGGGCAACTATTTCTCCGCCCCAATCTTTACCCTGGATTCTTTTGGCTACCCGTAAAATCTGTTCAAAAAGGACATCGGATACCGTAACTTCGACTTCGGTTTTTGCTTGTCCATAAAACCCTGCCCAGTGTAAGATGACGGCTTCTGGGCTGTCAGACAAAGAAGCGCCAATAATATAAATGTTTGTATCCAGGAAAACGCGCAAAGGCCTCGTCATGCGCCATCGTCGGAGGAATATTCTACCTGGCCGCGTTCATTGGCTATCTCTTGCTTCACTTTGCGCACCATCTCTACAATAGCCTCTCTGTCTGTGTAGCCGGCATTCACCAGGGCTTGTCGAAATTGCTGGCGGAGTTGTTCTGCTGGCATTAACTCACGATGAGCATAATCCCCCATGCCAATCAGCGCCTCAAATGAATCTGCGCCAATGAGGATAGCTTTAGCTTTCCCCCTTGAGGTAATCACTATCAGGTCACGGCCATAGCTGGCCTGGTTAATCCAGTGGGACAAATTACGGCTGGCTTCGCTAATGCTAATTTGGGACATATTGGTTTTCTCCTCAATTTATAGACATTATACCTGAACATTGGGTCATTTCGACAACCCACTATACACTGTGTCTCATCACAAGGAAATTACCACTCCCTGGTCCATGGCTCGTATAGCTCGCAGTCGTCGCCCATGACAGAGTGGTAAAGGGCGTTGGCGGCGGGTGAATAGCCGCCGACAAAAGCCAGCGTCGCGCCCATGCGCTGCAGCCGCCGCAGTCCTTCGGTCATGAGCGCCTTGCCCAGGCCACGCCGCTGGTGTGCCGGCACAGTCGCCACCGGTTCAAAGTACGCGCTGCGGGTCACATCGTCAAACCAGATAGTGCAAAAGGCGGCAATCGCCCCATCGGGGGCTATGGCTACCAGGTCCAGGTCGCGGCGATAGAGGGGGGCTGTTTGAATATTGAGATACCAGGTGGGATCGTCCCGGTTTTCCACGGCAATCTTTATGTCCCCCTCATGGAAGCCCAACCCCGAAGCGTAGCAGCGCTCTAGCAACTCCAGGCCATCCCCCAGCGCACGAATGGTATAGCCGGGCGCCGGCGGCGCGGGTGCAATTGGGTCAGCCAACTCCCGCCGCCATTGGTGTTCGGGCCAATCCGCTTTGGCATAACCGCGCCGGGTCAGAACGTCCTGGCGCAGCCCATCCGCCGCTGGCGACCAGACGCATAGCCGCTTCCCGTTTTCTGGGGTAATTGCCGGCAGCCGCTCCTCAGCCACCGTCAGCATTTCCTCTTCCAGCGCCAGCGTGCGCCGTTCGGGATGCACCAACAAATGCGCTTCACCACGCCCGCCGTCCGGCATAAGCATGGCAATGAGTTCCCCGTCCGTCTCCCAAAGATAGGCGACATCTTCTAGCCCCACGCCGGCGCAGTTCAGGCAGGTATGCCAGCGGGCATAATCCAGCCGGGCCACATGCCAGCTTCGTGCCCGCCGGTCATTCAGCAAAAACACCTGGCGCAAAAACGCGCGCATCCGCCAGAAATCGTCTTCTATTTGATAGGAGCGAAACATAGCTGCAAACCTCACCGCCCACCGCCAGCGCAGGCGCAGGCGCAGGCGCAGCCGGCGCAGGCGCAGGCGCAGCTACCGCCGCCGCTTCTGCCGCCGCTGCCGCCAGAACTGGAAGCCATAGCCTTAAACACGTCGCCCGTTACCTTGTCCACGCCGCTGAGGTTGATATAGCCGCCGCTGCCAGGGGCTTTAACGCTGCCGGGCAAAATGGCTCCAGCCAGCGTGCCCATCGTGGTTTCCGCCCAGCCGGCAAAACCCGCGCCCACGTCCCCCAAACTGGGCACAGATGCCCCTCCAGACCCCTTGCCGCCGCCCAAAGAGACGCCGCCGCCTGACGCGGTAGGACGCACCCAATGGGGGAAGTAGGTGTAAGAGGGCCGGGCGAAAACGGTAGGATACTGATCCGACATGAGAATCCACTCCAGGTTGCGGTCTACCGTTTTCTCAAATTCGGGCAAATCGCCGATGCTTTTGGCTTCGGTGATGGCCCGATCCACAATGCGGCGGTAATAGTCGCGGGTTTCCTCCAGGTTGAACCCTTTCAGGCGGGCGGCGACAGTTTCCAGAAAGGCATTCATGGCTTTGCCGAAGTTGATTTGGGGTACGGGTTTGCCGGGGTTTTCTTCCAGCGCCTCCAGGAAGGGATGCTCGTACTTGTGCAGCACCAGCCCGGCGTCTTGCGCTGCCTGTCGCCGTGCCTGCTCTTTTTCTTTTTTGGTGGTGGGCGCGGCCTTGCCGTCGGCAGCGCGGAAGGGTTCGCTGATTTCCAGCTTCAGCGGGGAGGCTTCGACTTGCTGCACCACGCCTTTTTTGAGCAAGCCAAACAAGATGAGCGTCAGCACTTTGTTGAGGGGCATTTCCAGCAGGGCGGCTGCTTCGGCGGCGGTCAGACCGCGTTTAATGCCGCCGCCTTCAACGCTGACGATGGGCGGCAGGTATTTGCTTTTGCGCTGCTTCAGACCGCGCTCATTGACAAAGATGAGGGCGATCAGGGGGATGAAGCTGAGCATGTGCAGGCCGGGGCTGCTTACGTAGAGGAGAATGAGGCCGCCGGTCAGCAAGAACCAGAGGCTCCAACCCGTACCGCCGGAGAAGCGCAAGAAGAGGAAGGAGAAGAGGAGGACGCCGAGAATGCCGGCAGCCATGCGCACCCCCGGATTCCCCACAAACCAGTTAATCGCCAGGTCAAAGACCGACTGCTCAATCACGCGCTCCATCACTGATTGCGAGAAAGAGACGGCTACCCGGTTCTGACCGGTCAAACGCGCTTCGGGGAACTCCCATAGCGCCACAGCCCGCCCCTGAAACAACGCTTTCTCGGTGAAGGGCACATCCTGATACAGAATATCGTCTGGATTCACCCCTTCAGGCAAGTGAATGGCGATTTTTATGTCCGTCGTCCCCTGCACAAACTGCCCTTCAAACCAGGTGGGCGAGATTTGCAGCGAGGCCAGTTCTTTATTGGTCACATCCTGGTAAACCAGGTCGGGGATGGTAAATTCCAGGTGGAGTATGCCTGTGCCCGATGGCGGAATGGTAAACCGGCCCAGGTGAATCTCCACAGCCTGGCTGACAAGTTCCGACGGGCGAATGTCTGTGACCGCCACGCCGCCCACCGAGGCAGACATGTTGCCAATGTCATAATCGGGGGTAGGCATGCCGATGTCCACAATGTCAATGACGTGCCCGCCGGCGCTGTTTTGAAAGGTGATGTCATACACAATGCGTGCGGAGGCATCGCGCTGCACAAACACCTGCATCTCTAATTCAGGCACGGCGAAAAGATAATCCTGCGCCGCAGCGGGCGTCGCCAGCAGCGCCAACATGCAGACCGCCAACAGCAACGTCAGGCGGCTGATTTTTTCAAAGCGAGTCAAGTCAAACATAGCTTCCTACCTTCTGCCTTCTTCCTTCTGCCCTCTATCTTCCGCCCTTTGTCGCCCAACCAGCCGGTTCGGCGGGACAGTCGGCAGCGCAAATAGCCAGACCAGGGCACATCTGGCAGCGGGTGGGGGCTTCCACGCGCCCCCGATAGCGGCGAAAGGCGGCATGATCCCAGATGGCTTCCCAGGAGTTCTGCAGGAGATTGCCGGCATTGGTCGCGGGGCCTCGTGCCGGCATCACCGATCCATCCGCCTCAATCCGTACCGCCACATCCCCGGCGCAGCGCGGCCCCTGCTGCACCTGCTGCGCCAGCGTCAGACTCGGATCGCGCTGCACAGGCGGCAGCCACAGATAAGCCACGCGCGCTTCCTCCGCCTCCTCTTCCACCAGCGCCGCCACCTGGCGCATGGCGGGCGCAGGGATAGCCCCATCTTGCTCATCCGCGGCAGCAGCCACGGCAAAGAAAGAGACGTTCGTCACATGCAGCGCCAGCAAGGCATTCAGCGTGGCTTCCAGATGATTAATCGTCGCTGTTACCAGCGGCGTCAGTCCCACATCTGCCATTTCTAACATCTGCGTGCGGCGGAAAAGCGTCTCCGCCGCGGCATGGTCGCCGCTGCCCAGCAGCGCGTCGTGAACGGCGGCATCCGCCGAGGCATAGAACACGGTGACGTGATCCAACCCCGCCAGGGCCAGATCGTCCAACAAGCCGCCCGCCGCCATGTCGCTGGCGCGCCCGCTGACGCCGCAGATCAGACCCAGGTCTTCGGCGCGTTCCACAGCGCGCGTCAGGTGCAGCGGGTTGGGGTTGGCGGGGAGTAGAATTGTCACGTGGGGGATACCCACGTCCCACAGACGGGACAAAATGGGCATCATCTGTTCAGGTGCAGCCAACGGTAAGCTGGCTTCCAGGGGAGCCATCAGGGATGTTTTTCCAGGCAGGACAGCGGCATCCTCCAGGTTAAAGACCGGGTAGCGGTCGTCCGGCTGCGCCAGGTCGCGCAGCAGCAGCTTGACCTGAGCCAGATCGTGTTCCAGGCGCGCCGCCGGGCTGTCCTGAAAGCGGTCTTGTAAATCGTGCAAAATGTCCCGCTCAGACTGATCCGCCAGCAGCCCCCTGGCAATAACTACGCCCACAGGCGAAAGGCGGGCAGCAGCAGCAGCGTTGGCGATGAGCATCCCGCTGCCGTCGGGTTCAACGCGCAAATGCAGGCGCGTGATTTGCCCGTCCGCCTCGCGCACGGTGTGGTAGAGTCCCGGCGGGACGGGCGCGGGCGGTTGTGGGCGGCGCAGGGTAAAAATTTTGTCTAGCAAGCCTGTCGTCATAGCGTTAACTCCAGGAAAGGAAGAGGGAAGAGGGAAGAAGGTGGGTGGTCATTTTGGGGGAGATGTTAGGGGGATGACAGTGGGGGTGGGTGCGGCGGCGGAGAATGTCACGTGGCTGAGGGGAATGATTTTGGGCATTTCGCCGCCGGCGTCGTCGCCGCGTCCGCGCACATCGGCGCGCGTCATGTGGTCGGTGGGGATGAAGCCGGCGGTGTGCAAGCCAACCAGGTGAGAAGTGTTGGTGCCGCAGCCGCCAGTTGTACTACAGCCGCCGCTGCTGCAGCCGCTGCATCCACCGCCGTCAGCCACGCGGTTGCCGTCGCGGGCTTCGCGCTCAATGCGGCAGCCGCCGCCGCACAGGGGCAGGTCGGGGCATTCCCAACATTTTTCGGGTAAGCCTGCCCAGCGGGGGTCTTGTTCGCGGTCGCGGAAGGTGCGGAAGAGGTGGCTGTGCCAGATGGTTTCCCAGGGGTCGCGCAGGATGTTGCCGGCGCTGACGTAATAGGACTGGCAGGGCAGCACGTCTCCGTTGGGTTCGATGCACATGGAGTATTCGCCGGCGTTGCAGCGTTTTGCCCCAATTTCCAATTCAACGGGCGACATGCGGCAATATTCGGTGGGGGTGTACCAGAGGAAACGCATGCCCAGATCGGCGGCGTGGTCGCGCACGCGGATGAGGAGGGCGGGCATTTCTTCTTCAAAAATAGCGCTGGGATGGGCAAAGCCGCCGCCGCTGTAAATCATGCCGTTCATGGCAAAGGTGCGGATGCCCAGGGCGTAGAGGAAATCTATGATCTCCTCCACGTGCCCCATGTTGGCGCGCATGAGGGTGGTGTTGGTGATGACGTGGACACGGCTGTCCAGAGCGTTTTGGATGCCGCGCACGGTCTGGTGGAAGGATTTAGCCGCCATCATCTGGTCGTGGACGGCGGGACGGGAGGAGCCTAAGGTCACTTGTAGATGGTTTAGCCCGGCGTCCGCCAGGGTTTGCATGTAGGGCTGGTGGGCAATGCGCCGCCCGTTGGTGTTCAGCCCCACAATGTGCCCCAACCGGTCGGCGTAGGCGATGATGTCTGGCAAATCCGGGTGCAGCGTCGCCTCCCCGCCCGTCAAGATGAGATGGGGCACGCCCACAGCGTGCAGGCGGTCAATGACTTGAAACCAGGACTCTTTGGGCAGCGAGGGCATCTCATACCGATCCGGTTCGTTGTAACAATGGGCGCAGGCGTTGTTGCAGCCATAGGTTAGAGCCAGGTCTACTTTGTACGGGGCATGAATGGGGGTGCTGAACAGGGCGGTGTGTGGGATTTCCCCCAGAGAGCGTTCGCCCAGGGCGCAGGTGGGGCAGCCATTGTCCAGGCGGCGCAGGTTGTGCACCAGGTCGTACATTTGCCGCAGTTCGGCGTCCAGTTGGGCGCGGCTGACGCTGTGGTATTGGGCGCGCAACTGCTGCCGCGCCTGCGTCTGCGGCACGTCTTCCAGCGCCAGGTAGACCATAAGGGCGGCAGTGGGGTTGAGGTGAATGACGTCGGTGACGTCAATGAACAGGACGCCGGCGCCGTCCGCTTCCACCCGAAAGTGGAGGCGGCGGGTATCCAGGTGGTCGTGTTCGTTGCGCCGCTGCAGGCGGTAGGTGTGCAAACCGGGGGGAGGGGGAGAGAATGCCGGCATGGGCGCCAACCAACTACGGGCGCGCTGCCACAGGACGGTGGGCATGGCTACCATTTGGGGGCCTCCTCGATCTGGTAACTGGTGTCACAGTAAGGGCAGTGTACAAAAATGGCCCCCGCTTTCACTTCAATGGAGTTCTTCTCCAGCGGCGCGCTGCAATTCTGGCACTTGAGCTTTTCCAGGCTGACGTTCCCGCTCAGGTCAATTTTCTGCACGTTGGTTGTTTGCGTCACCTGTGGCTGCATGCGCGTCAGGTAAATGACCACGCCCGCGGCCACCAACAAAACGCCGCCCACCACAAAGCGAATGACCTGCCCCTGCGCGCCAATGATAAACATCAGCCCCATAAACCCTAACAACACAGCCACGATATAAACGACTATCTTCATCAGGGGAATCTCCTTTCTCCCGTACCGTTTGTAGCTAACAAACCCGAGGGTCATCATGACCCACTACAACAAATTGTAGGAAGCCCTGGCCTTTTGTCAATGCCTGCGTAAGGACTTTAGAAATCTGGCAGATTTTTGTAGTCTGCGTCGTCAACCTGTCATTTCGAGCGGTCTTCGGCGAGAAATTCCTCGTAAATGGCGAGTTGCGCGGGATTCCTCGTTTCACTCGGAATGACAACGAGCGTGAGTTGAGTGGGATTCCTCGTTTCACTCGGAATGACAGGCGGAGCGAGTTGAGCGGGATTCCTCGTTTCACTCGGAATGGCAACGGGTAAGCCAGCAGCTAGGGGCGGGGCCAGGCGCAGTGGACGTGGGTGCTGTGGCCGGGGTCGCCGGGGCCGAGCACTTCCGTGGCCCCCAGGTTGACGCACGTCTGCATGAAGCTGGCGTAGTAGGGATTGCTGCCGCTGACGCCAATGCCGTTGATGATGTCCACATCGAAAGCCACGCCGACGTAGTGGCGGGAGTTGACGCTGTGGGAGCCGCCGGCAATGGAGGTGACGCGGTAGGTGTAGCTGTTTGCCAGAGCCAACATGCCTTGCAGCATGGGCACGTCCAGGTAGGTTTGCCCGCAAGGGGCGTTTTGGTAGCAGCTGTTCTGCGCCATTAAGCCGTTGGCGGTGTCCAGCATATTGTCCCAGGCGGTGGCCCCATCTTCGTTGTAGATGGGATCGGGCGGGGATGGGTGGAACGGGAGCAAGGAGATGCCGGCATGATTGATCACATTATTAGCCAATTCAGCGCGAGGAGACGTGCCCGGCTCCAGGCAAACCAGCGCCGACCAGGTGAGGGGCCCAACAATGCCGTCGGGGGACAGCCCTTTGGAGCTTTGGAAGCTGCGCACGGCGCCATCCGTGCCAGGCCCAAAGTCGCCATCAATGGTCAGGTTGTAGCCATATTTGTACACCAGGAGATGCTGCACGGCGCGCACAGCGTCGCTGTTGTACACGCCTTGCTGCACCTGGACGATGATCGCCTGCCAGGTGTTAGGCCCGACAATGCCATCTGCCGTCAAGCCGTGCGCGACCTGGAAACTGGTGACGCGGCTGGCGGTGGTGGGGCCGTAACTGCCATCAATGGTCAGGCTATAGCCGTGATGGCGCAGCAGGTATTGGATGGCGTAGACGTTGGGCCCGCTGTTGTTGGTGGTCTGGCTGTGAATGGGCCAGCAGTTGCCGCCGGGGATGGGTGTGGGCGTGGGCGGCGGCGGGGGTGTCGGCGTGGGCGGCGGCGGGGTGCTGGTGGGGGACGGCGGCGCGGGTGGGTCGTTGCTGCAAACGAGCACCGACCAGGTTTGCGAACCAACGATGCCGTCTACGGTGAGCAGGTTGTGCGCCTGGAAGTCGCGCACGGCGCTGTCGGTGGCGGGACCAAAGACGCCGTCCAGGGTCAGGTTGTAGTTGTGGCGGTTCTTGAGCAGGAACTGCACCAGCCAGACGGGCAAGCCGGAATCGCCTTGCTGCACGGTGATGACCAGGGCGGGCCAGACGGCGGCGTCTACTATGCCGTTGACGGGCAAGCCGTTGTCAGCCTGGAACGCTTCCACGGCGGCGCGGGTGCTGGCGCGGAAGATGCCATCTACGGGAACGGTGTAGCCGTGGGCGCGCAGCAATACCTGGGCCACGGCGACGTTGAGTTGGTAGGTTCCTTGCTGGTAGGTGGGCCAACATGCCGGCAGCGGATCGGGAAAGATGACATCCTGGCTAACCGTGCTGTTGTCGTAAAAGGAAAGCAAAATGTCCTGCCAGGCCACGCCGTCATCCGCCAGCCATTTGGAATCCCACTGCCCCATGCAGTTCCCCTCCAGGCCCGCGTCCTGGCATTGGGTGTAGTAGGCGCGATAGAAGGTCTGGAAAATCTGCCCATTGCGATGAATGCGCCAGCCCCAGGTGGTGTCCACGGCGGCGTTGGTGCTTTCGTAACTGACAGCGGGGTTGTACACCTGGTCGCAGGTGCTGTCGAAAACGTCGGCGTCGCTCCACTTGCCCCCTTGATTGACCCAATACCAGCCATACGACTTGGCGGCAATGGCCCCGGCGCGCAGCGAGTCGGCGGGCCAGGAGGCGATCCACTCATTGGGCAGCACGTGCTTGACGTACTCTTTGAAGTCCACCACATCCACGTAGTAGGGGGCGTTGACGTTACAGGCGGTTTCGCCCGTAATGCGCACGCGAATGGTGGCGGGTGGGGTCACGTCCGAGGCGATGACGGGCGGATAGGCGGGCGGGGCGTCGGAATTGACCGCCAGCAGGGGGCGCTGCCAGGCTAACACCTGCGGCGGGGGCATGGTCAAAGTGACCTCCTGCGCCTGCAGCGCGGGCTCCAGGATCAGCGTATCCTGCCGCACCAGGCGCACGTTCTGGATTGTCCAGGTTCCGTAGCCGGGGGCCGTCACTACGACATCCACGGGCTGCACGGCTTCCGCCAGCAAAATCGGCGCAAAGGCAAAGCGCCCCTGAGCGTCGCTGCCGGCAGTCAGGTCAAAACGCGGCACGGACACCTGGGCTTTGGCCACGGGCAAGCCAGACTCCTGGGCAGTGACGATGCCCACCAGCCAGGCGGCGTTGGGATCGGGGACGGCAGAGGAAGCAGCCACGCGCCAGCCGAGAAAGATGAGGGCGGGCAACAAAAGGAAGAGGACTTTTTTCATGAGGTACTCCAATGTACGGGCAAAAGAGATGAAAACAAAGGCAGGTAAAATATAGCGGAAAGCGGGCGATTGACAAAGCGGGGGAATAAATAATTGGGGATTGGGGGAATGAGTGAATGGGGGAAGTCTGCGGCTTACTGGGGCATGGGATTGCCTGGGTTTTAGGGGTGCGGTGCGCTTGAGTCGGGCAGGTAAATGGTTTATAATAGCTGGCAGGCGAGGGATTTTGAGCAGGCGTAGATTCGGTATGTGATGAATCTGGGGCGCACAATTGGGCCACCCCATACAATCCTCTTCTGGAAGAGCCAATGCAAACATGGACTACAAACTCCCAATTTATGCGCCGTCTGCTGGGGCTTTTGCCGCTGGTTTTCTTTGGGGCGCGCCTGATGCAGTTAGCCAGCGAGGGTGAGGTCGCGCACATATTGTGGATGTGTCACGTATCCAACCTGCTGTTGGCGTTGGGGCTTTTGCTGGGGCAGCGGGAGTGGGTGCGCGTCTCGGTCTTGTGGCTGCTGTTGGGCGTGCCTCTCTGGCCAATTGAAATTGTGCGCACGGGCGTCATAGCCTGGACTTCTATTGGCACGCATTATATGGGGCTGGCGGTGGGGTTGCTGCTCCTGCCACAGATGGGTATGGGTAAGCGTTCCTGGCTGTACGCCTGGATATGGTTTCTGGGGCTGCAACAGGCAACTCGTCTGTTCACGCCTGCGGCGTTGAACATCAACCTGGCCCATGCTGTTTATCCCGGATGGGAAAAACTGTTCCCCGCCTACTGGCAGTACTGGCTTTTCACGGCGACCGGATCGCTGTTGGCTTTGTGGCTGGCGGCGCAGGCGTTGGGGACAAAATGGTTTGTGCGGGGGAAGAAAGATGAATAAAAAGCGGGCAGCCATTGCTCTGGTTGTGATCGCGGGCAGCGCGCCTGTCGTATGGTACGGGTTGTTGGCGGATGGGGAGATGGGGGGAAGGATTGCCGGCACATTCCGCGCCCTCTCATTGTTTGACCAGACTATGGTTGTGTTTACAGCTTTTGTGGCAAAGCCGCTTTACATGCTCATGAGCCTGGGGCTGGCCTGGCAGTTGCGCCAGGCGCGGGCGGCGGATCTGGCGGCGCTGCGGTGGGGGTTGATTTCTTTTTTCATCGGGGAGGCTTTCTGCGCCATTAACTACCTGGTTTTTCAGGACAGGTCTATTTTGTCTGAATATTTGCACAACTACGGCATGGTGGCGGCTTTTGGTTTTATCGCCTTTGCGCTGCTGGAAGGGTTGGACAGGCGTGTGCTGCAATACAGCGACCCGCAAAAACGGTGCGCTTTTGCCGGCATCTGCGGGGAGTGCGTGAAGGGGCAGGGCGGGCGCTGCCGGCTGCGGCAGTTGTTCCAGCTTGCGAGTCTGGCTATGGGCATGGCGGCCCTGATCCCCCTCTCTTCGGCTTTGCGAGAGGTGAGTTATAACGCGAGCATTTTCGGGACGCTTTATCATTATACGCGCCTGGGGGTACACCAGTGGTTCGAGGTGCGGTATTGCCCGGCGCTGGCGGTGGGGCTGTTTGTGGCCGGTTTCGTGATCGTGCAGCGATCGGCAGAACCGCAAATACCGTATCTGGCGCGGGTGCTGGTGTGTGCCGGCATGGGCGCAACGGGATTCAGTTTGTTCCGGTTGTTCTTTGGCGCGGCGTTTGAGTCAAACCTGGCCTGGGCGGCTTCCTGGGAGGAGTTGACCGAACTTTTGCTGATGGTGGTGGTGGCTTATGTTCTGTGGCTGTTCCGGCAGAAGTTGGAGGTTGCGGCGCGCGGGTAGCGCTGCGCTTAATCGTGATGGACAATTTTGGGGCGTCTGCGCCCAAAATTGCCCGGCGCCGCTGCCTTTTTGCCCGTTTTATGGAACCGCTAAAATTTCTGGGTTCAATTGTTCCCGCGGGCTGTTGGGCGGTTTGGGGGGATGGGGGTTAGTCTGGTTGGCGACGGAGAAATGGCGGTTCT
>JAGVTM010000015.1 GCA_019136785.1 Chloroflexota bacterium
GCGACTATTACGACGAAAACGTCTACTTTAACAACCCCGTAGATTACCTGCCCAACCTGTCCGGCCCCTACCTGGATATGCTGCGACAGAAAACCCACATCCACATCATCACCGGGCAGGGCAACTACGAAAACCCCGACGCTTCCCGCCGTCTGGCTGAGACCCTGGGGCAAAAAGGCATTCCCCATGAACTGGACGTCTGGGGCTACGACATCCCCCACGACTGGCCCTCCTGGCGCAAGATGCTGCCCTACTACCTGTCTGCCCGATTCTGAAATCTGCGAAATCCTGATTATTTTCATTAACAGCCGCACGGGTAACACCCCCGTAAATCGGGGGAATCTCTTTAACCGCCTGCCAGCCCCGCAAAGCGAGCGCGGACGCATCGTCCGGCGGCATCGGCGACGGGCAATTTCGGGTGCAGACGCGCCCGAAATTGCCTATAAAAATGGGTGTCAGCCCCGTCGCAGGCGGGGCTGACACCCACTACATGCAGCGCTACCGCCTCACGCGAAGACGCGGAGAAAACAAGAAATGACCGGACAAACTCCCCTCGTGGGTGTCATCATGGGCAGTGTCTCTGACTGGCCTACCATGCAGCACGCCGCCGTCATATTGTCTGAGTTTGGCGTCCCCCACGAATGCCTGGTGGTGTCCGCGCACCGCACGCCGCAGTGGATGGCGGAGTACGCTGCTGCCGCCGCCGCCCGCGGCCTGGAAGTCATTATCGCCGGCGCCGGCGGCGCGGCCCATCTGCCAGGCATGGTGGCGGCGCAGACCGTCTTGCCCGTCCTGGGTGTGCCCGTCCAGAGCAAAGCCCTCAATGGTCTGGACTCGCTGCTGTCTATTGTGCAGATGCCCGGCGGCGTTCCCGTGGGCACACTGGCTATCGGCAGTTCGGGCGCGAAGAATGCTGCTCTGCTGGCAATCGCCATTCTCGGCAACAAGTATCCTCTCTACCGCCAGAAACTTGAGCAGTTCCGCGCCCAGCAAACAGAGCAAGTACGGCAAGCCGTTTTGCCCCCCACCGCTGATGAATAGAACCCATTTTTCGTAACTACGTAACCCGTTGCCTGAGCCTGTCGAAGGCGATACTGAGCCTGCCGAAAGCAACAAGGGCTTCGGCAGGCTCAGCCCAGGAGAGGGTAGTATCATTTTCCGTATGCTCCGCGTGCGGCTATCCCAATTGGGAGGATTTTGTATGTGGGATATAGTCGTGATTGGCGGCGGTTATACCGGGGTGACGGCGGCGCTGCAAGTGGAAGCCGCCCTGCCGGACGCAAAAGTGCTCCTCCTGGAAGCCAGCGACCGCCTGGGGGGACGTGCTTTCTCCTATGCCGCGCCCACTCACCCTGGCGCGCCCGCGCAAAGTCTGGATCACGGGGCGCATTACCTCGGCATGCGCCAGAAGCGTATTTATGCGCTCGCACAGCGGCTACTGGCCGCCGGGCAGCTTTTCAACCGCGTGCCCATGTACGGCCCAGACCCTGCTTTCCGCTCCTTTTTGGAAGGAACCTGGCGCATCACCGTGCGCAGCGAGAGCTTTTTGGGCATCCAGGGGCTGCGCAAAGATGCGCCGCTCTATGATCGCGTGTGCATCTTCAAATCTTTGTCTCTGTATCTGGCGCTGGAAAATCTGGTGAATACGCGCGCCCCCTGGCGGACGCCGTTTGCCGGCATTCTCGACCGCACCACCCTGGCCCAATGGATCGAGCGCCAACGTGTCCCCCAATGGATCCGTGAAATGTGGGGCCTCGGCTGCCTGGGCATCATCTCCATGCACCCCGAACACGTTTCGCTCCTCTATTGGCTCTGGTACTGCGCCGCCAACGACGGCTTCCTCAACGTGGCTAACGACGTGGATGCCGGCCCGCAGCAGTACAGCGTGGACATTGGACTGGGCGGGCTGCTGCAGCAGTACGCCGCCGCGCTGCGCGGCACTGTCAAACTCAACAGCCCGGTGGTGCAGGTGGATCATAGCGCCGCCAGCCACGTGACGATTACCACCGCTGACGGAACCACCTGTGACGCGCGGCGCGTAGTGGTAGCGGTCACTCCTCAGGCGGCCGGGCGACACATAACGTTCACGCCGCCCCTACACCCGGCGCGGCAGGCGCTGCACCAGCAGCCTACAGGCCACGCCGCCAAAGCCACCCTCTTTTACGACCGTCCCTGGTGGCGGGACGCGCAGGGTCGCCACCTCTTTGGCATGAGCGCCGGCCCCCTGGCGCAGCGCATGGAGTGGGTGCTGGACACATCCCATCCCGATGGCCGCCAATACTCGCTGACGGCTTTTGTCAATCACCAGTTGTTTGCCGGACTGGCTCCAGACGCGGATGAAGCCGCGCTACATGCGGCGCTGGCTGCCGGCATGGCCGAAATCACGGGCGACGAACAGGCATTGCACCCGCAGTGCGTTGCCGTATTCCGCTGGCGGGACGCCCCTTACGTTGGCGGCGGCCCCAACACCAGTTTCCAGCCGGGCGTCCTTTCGCAAGCGGCCCCCGTGTTTAACCAGCCAGAGGGCGCCGCAGGACGCCTCTACTTTGCCGGCAGCGAATACGCCACCGAGGGCGCCGGCTACGTGGAAGGGGCTATGGCTGCTGGCGAGTTCGTCGCTGCCCAGATGATTTATGATGCTGCCCGCACTGGCGACTTTGCTGCTGGCTCCTTGCCATCTGCGCCCGTTTTGCCTGGCCACGGCCCCCGCCTGCTCTCCTCGCTGATCTTCTTGATCGCCTGGGCGCTACTGGCCCCCATCACCGAACTGGTAGGCTGGTTCTCAGGTCGCCGTAGATAAAGCGATGTATGCCCTGAGCCGCTGCTGCGCTCACAACCTTAATAGACGGGTTCAATGTCTTCAGGACTTTCTTCAATTTTGAGCAGAGGCTTCTGAATCGCCAGATACCCGCCCTGAGGATATAACAAATCGCTAGACTATGGGCGCAAATTGACCAGGATTAGTCTGGATGGAATAACCAGCGTGGACAACACCTCACCGATTTTACCAGGAGCCACGATTGGCATTCTGGGCAGCGGGCAGTTGGGACGCATGTTAGCCCTGGCGGCGCGGCGCATGGGGTATCGCGTACACGTCTTTTCGCCTGAACAAGACACGCCTGCTGGCCAGGTGTCTGATCGGGAATTTTCCGCCCCGTATGATGATCTGGATGCTGTGCGCGCGTTTGCCGGCACAGTAGACGCCATCACCTACGAGTTTGAAAACGTGCCGGCAGCCACCGCCGCCGCTTGCGCCGCCATCCGCCCTCTCCGCCCAGGCGTCGAAGCGCTGCAAATTGCCCAAAATCGCCTGTATGAGAAACGCTTCTTTGCCGCAAACGGCTTACCCATCACCCCCTTCGCTCCCGTATCCAATCTGGCTGAATTGCAGCAGGGATTGGCGACTGTGGGCTGCCCGGCTATTTTGAAGACAGCCACGGCTGGCTACGATGGCAAAGGGCAGCAGCTAATTACCCAGACGGGCCAGGCACAGGCATCCTGGGAAGCCATCGGGCATGCGCCTGCCGTCCTGGAAGGCTATGTTCATTTTGCCCAGGAACTATCCGTCATTGCCGCGCGCGGCGTGGATGGGCAGTTCGTCCCCTATGACCTCTTTGCCAACACCCACCGCCGCCACATCCTGGATACCTCCCAGACCCCGGCGGCAGTGCCGGCATCCATCGCCGCCCAGGCTGTGGATTACACCCAAGTGGTCATGGAACAACTAGACGTCATCGGCGTCCTTTGCGTTGAATTCTTTCTCACTGCCGATGGTCGCCTGCTGCTCAACGAAATCGCCCCCCGCCCCCACAATTCCGGTCACCTGACCGTGGACGCCTGCCTTACCAGCCAGTTTGAGCAGCAGTTACGCGCCGTGTGTGGGCTGCCATTAGGCGACGCCGCCTGTTTGCAGCCGGCGGCAATGGCCAATTTGCTCGGAGACCTGTGGCAAAATGGCGAACCTGATTGGGCTTCTGTCTTGCGCCTGCCTGGTATAAAACTACACTTATACGGCAAAAAAGAGGCGCGACCCGGTCGCAAAATGGGGCATCTGACGGCGCTGGCGGACAGCGCCGCCGCTGCCGCCGGCCAGGTGCGGCAGGCGCGCCAACGCCTGCGCGGCAAAATGAACCCTGCACGATGACCAGGCGCTTGTTCTGGCAATCTGGAGTCAATGATGGACCTTTGGCACGACGATAAACCGCAAGATGAATGCGGCGTTTTTGGAATTTATGCCCCAGGGCGCGACGTGGCGCGGCTGACCTTTTTTGGGCTTTACGCCTTGCAGCATCGCGGACAGGAAAGCGCCGGCATTTGCACCAGCGACGGGCGCGCGGCTTATCTACACAAAGGCATGGGGCTGGTCTCCCAGGTCTTCAAAGAAGACAACCTGAAACCGCTGCTGGGCCACCTGGCTGTCGGTCACAATCGTTACTCCACCACAGGCTCCTCGCACATCAGCAACGCCCAGCCCTACCTCATCGAAACCATCTACGGGCCCTTAGCCGTAGCCCACAACGGCAACCTGACCAATGCGCTGCACCTGCGCTACCAGCTCTTGCAGCGGGGCGTTGGCCTCTCCGCTACCAGCGACAGCGAGGTCATTACCCAAATGCTGGCGGCGCCGGCTGATGTCTGGGCGGAATTGCCGGCAAACGGCGCCGAAACCGACCGCTGGCTCACCCGTCTGCGCGCCCTGATGCAGGTCGCCGAAGGCGCTTACTCCCTCGCCGTCCTCACCCGCCAGGCGCTCTACGCCATGCGCGATCCCCTGGGACTGCGCCCGCTCTGCCTGGGCGAACTGGATGGCGGCGGCTATGTGGTCGCTTCCGAATCTTGTGCCCTACACACAGTGGGCGCGCGCTTTCTGCGTGAAATTCTGCCGGGCGAAATCGTGCGCATTGACGAAACAGGTTTGACAACCCACGTGGGACGAACCGCCGCCCAATCCGCCCTCTGCATCTTTGAGTACGTCTATTTTGCCCGCCCCGACTCCATCTTTGCCGGGCAGGTGGTTCACGAAGTGCGGCAGCAGTTGGGCCGGCAGTTAGCCCGCGAAGCCCCCGTAGACGCCGACGTGGTCGTGGGCGTGCCCGATTCCTCCACGCCCGCCGCCATTGGCTACAGCCTGGAGTCGGGCATCCCCTTCACCGAAGGGTTGACCAAAAACCGGTACATTGGCCGCACGTTCATCCAACCCGACGACCATCTGCGCAAGGAGGGCATCCGCATCAAATATAACCCTCTGTCCACCAACTTGAGCGGCAAGCGGGTGGTCATGGTAGACGATTCCATTGTGCGCGGCAATACGGCTGGTCCCCTGGTGCAGTTATTGCGCGAAGGGGGCGCGCGCGAAGTGCACGTGCGCGTTTCTTCCCCGCCCGTGCGCTTCCCCTGCTTTATGGGCATAGACATGGCTACCCAGGCGCAGCTAATCGCCCATCGTCTCAGCGTGTCCGAAATTCAGCAGCGCATTGGCGCCGACAGCCTGGCTTACCTGAGCCTGGACGGTATGCGTAAAGCCGTGACTGCCCACCGCCCCGACCCCGACAGCCCGCCGCCCACCCACTGCCACGCCTGTTTCTCCGGCGACTATCCTCTGGATATTCCCGAATGGCTCTTTCGTGAAGATCGAGATAACCATTCACCTCCGCTCCCTGAGTCTGCCGAAGGGAACTTGTTTCGACAGGCTCAACCTACGGGGAGGTGAACGATTACAGATCGAGAGAAAATGGGGCTTGAGGGCATAAGGCGCATAATGCCATCTGCCAGGCATGCACGGTCACGCCCTGGCCAGAGCAATGCAGCATCCCATTAACCATTCACGAATTCACCCATTCACAAATTAACGATTTCTGTCCCGCTTCGACCTACCCGATTGTATGCTTCTCCCATCAGCCTCTTCGCCCGCCGGATTTCCAGAGCCAACTGGCAATTGCCACGCCTGCCGGCAGTCAATCTTCTGGTCGCCGGCCACTTGCCCCTGGTGCGGCGCTCTCCCGCCATACCAGGACGTGCCCCTTGACCTGCCCGGCAGCTTTGCCCAGCCGCGCGTCTCGCTGCGCCACCTGCGCCGCCAGGGGAACCCCGTCACGGAGTCCACCTATCTGGCGTTGGGCGGTGGTTTGGGCAGCTTTGTCTGGGTGGATTATTTGCGCATATGCGGCGCTGCCTGCGCCCAGATTGCCGTTATTGGCGCGGAAGCCCACCCTCACGCCCGCTTCCAACGCCTGTGCAACCATTCGCAAATCTCAGGCGAGCAGCGCATCCGCAGCGATTCGGGCGCCCGCCCTGATAACATATGGGGCTGGCCCGGCTACGCCGCCGAAGAGGTGGTGGGCTTGCTCCGCGCCCACCAGTGGCGCGCCGCGGTGCGCATCCTCTGGCAAATTCTCAGCGAGCCCGCGCTGGCGGAAACATATGCGCCGCGCGCCCAGGCGGTCTACATGAGCCTGGAGCGGGAAATGGCGCGGATCGGCTGGCAGCAAATGCTGCGCCAAGGCCGTATCTGCGCCCTGCGCCAGACAGATGATGGGCGGTACGTGGCCGCTTATTTCCCCCAAAACAGCCAGTCGCTCCATTTTGTGGTTGCGCCCTATGTGCATTTGTCGTTGGGGTATGCCGGCATTCACCTCACCCCCGAACTACAGACATACCGTCACGCCTATCATGATTTTCGCCTGGCTGTCCAGGCATACGAACAGCACGAACACATCTACCGCCAACTGGCGCAGCACGGCGGCGTTCTGATCCTGCGTGGGCGGGGCATCGTCGCTTCCCGCATCTTGCAGCGGCTGGATGAAATTCGCCAGGCCAGCGGGCAGCCTATCCAGGTCATTCACCTGCTGCGCGCCCCATTGACTGAAGATGCCGTCTACGGCTGGGCGCGCCGCCACACGCGCGATCACTGGCAGCGGCAGCCCCTCAACTGGCCCAAATCCGCCTTTGGCGGCGACCTGCGCGCCGCGCTGGAAGCGGCTTTGCCGGCAGAGCGCCAGACGCTGCTGCAAGCCTGGGGCGGCGTCACCACCAGCGACCGCCGCGACTGGCAGGAAGTGGTAGAGCGGGGGCTGCGAGAAGGATGGTACACCCTGCACTTCGGCGTCGTCGAACAAATTAAGCCCAATGGCCGCCGCCGCCTGGTGGTGCACCTGCGCGATCAGGCATCCCCCCCCGCATCCCGGCGCCTCGTGGCTGATTTCCTGATTGATTGCACAGGGCTGAACACCGCCTTAAACGCGCACCCCATCCTGGCAGACCTGCGCGACCGCTACCGCCTGCCGCAAAACAAGATGGGGCAGTTAGTGGTCACGCCAGATTTTGAACTCAAAGAACTGCGCAATGGCGGCGGTCAGGTCTTTCTGGCAGGTGTGATGGCTTTGGGCAATGCTTTTGCCCCCGTAGATAGTTTTGTGGGGCTGCAATACGCGGCGCAGCGCACCGTCAGCGTCCTGGTGCGCGAAGGCGCGCCCAACTTGCGCCCGCTGGATGCCCGGAGTTCGCTGTCCCAATGGTGGCGCTGGCAGCGCCACCGGGAGCCATCCCCATGACGCCCACCCTGCGCGGGCGCTGGCAGACCCGCCTTCTGCTCCTCACCCTGTTGGGCGTCCCTCTGACGGGACTCTTTGCCTGGGCTTATAGAGACGGCGTCACCCCCTTCGCCCTGTTGGGTTACGTTTTGCTCCTGGGATTCGTGTGGGACGTCGTGTATGATATTCTACAAACCCTGCGTTGGAATCGCGACTGGCCCCCGTTGTTTGCGCTGTTGTCCACTCTGTGGGAAGGCGTTTTTCTCTGGGTTGCCCTTACCTGGCTGGCAGAACAAGGCATAGCCCTGCCAGGCATCTCCCCGTTGCTGACCGCCGCCCGCTTTGCCGCCCACTACCTCGCCGTTTCCCTGACAGTCTGGGCTGCCGCGCATAGCCTGCTGCTGCTGCTCTTTCCCCACTGGCGTTTTCGCGGCGGGCAGTGGCTTTCGCGCTGGGAATAGCATACCATAGGGGCACAGCATACCCCTGTACAGACAAACTAATTGCACCTTGAGAAAATAATCAGGTAATCCCGCCCCGATTGCCAGGGAAAGAGTAATAGTGGGCAAGGACGCTCAGCACCCTCGCCAGGGAAAGGGTAATAGTGGGCAAGGACGCTCAGCACCCTCGCCAGGGAAGGGGTAATAGTGGGCAAGGACGCTCAGCACCCTCGCCAGGGAAAGGGTAATAGTGGGCAAGGACGCTCAGCACCCTCGCCAGGGAAAGGGTAATAGTGGGCAAGGACGCTCAGCACCCTCGCCAGGGAAAGGGTAATGGTGGGCAAGGACGTTCAACACCCTCGCCAGGGAAAGGGTAATAGTGGGCAAAGACGCTCAGCACCCTCGCCAGGGAAAGGCTAATAGTGGGCAAGGACGCTCAGCATCCTCGCCAGGGAAGGGCGAATGGTAAGTAAGGGCGTGCAGCGCCCTCGCCAGGGAAGGGGTAATGTAGGGCGAGGGGCGCGCAGCGCCCCACGCCCTCTCCGAAAGCCCCCATCCCCCATTAGGGGGAAGGGGGTTGGGGGATGGGGGTCTACCCCTGGGGGTGTCCTCACCCCTGGGGGTGTCCTCACCCCCGTTTACCCGATTATTTTCTAGACCGCAAACACTTCGTCCTAAATACCTCCGCGCCTCCGCGTGCGGCTATCTTCTGACCACTCGCCACTATTCACTATTTTCGAAGGATGGCAAAGATGAATAAACCTCCACGAGCGCTTTTGCTGCTGGCGCTGTGCCTGGTCGCCGGCGCCGCCGTTTTCGCGGCGCCGGCAGCAGACGCCCCGCCAACCCGCCTCTCGCCTGGACCATTGAGTTCGTTTTTGCCGGCAGCGCAAGGCTGCCCCATGGCCCACTGCGACGCCCAAATGACCGACTGGGAAAACGCCCTCGCCCCTGAACCAGGGGCGGCGTTGATCTGGTACGATCCCCGCCAAAGCCCGCCCGGACAGCCGCTTGGCTCTGGTCGTGGGCTGGGTTGTGCCGGCAACGGCCAAATCGTCGCCTGCTCCCTGGGCCGCGCTCCCGAAGATTATCCCGACGTCCTCTGCGACCCCCAGGTACAAGATACCCTGGTTGTCTACGCCTACAGCGACGAACAAAAAACCCCCTACTTCTTATGGAGTTCCGGCGACCTGCTGAACTGCTCCGCCTTCACCTCCGCCCCCCTCGTTGGCGCGGGCGGCAGCATCATTGCCGCCGACGACAGCGCCATCGTCCGCTTCGGCCCCAACGGCACGCCCGTCTGGCAAACGCCCACCGCCGGCGGCAGCCCCATCAGCCCCGTATTGTTAGGCGACGGCGTCGTTGTGCTGGTCACCGTAGACGGCCCTATTTCCGCCTATGACACCGAAACAGGCGCGTCGTTGGCTGAAATAACCCTGACGCAAGACGGCAGCTTCTACGAAACAGTCAACACACCCGCCGTCAGCGGCAACCGCCTCTACGTTTCCACCCACCTGGACGCCGATTCCAACTATGGTCGCCTCTACGCCCTGGACTTCATAGCCGAGCAAAATGCGTTTCAGATCGCCTGGCAGTTCGATTTTGGCGGCCCCAGCGGCGCCAGCCCCCTGCTTGTCGGCGATACCCTTTATTTTGATGGCGACCGCCCCGACCCCCAGGCTGATTTCGCCCCCCAAATCTATGCCGTGCAGGATACCGGCGCCGCCGCGCAGTTACTCTGGACCAAACCCGCTGGCGGGCAGATACAGGCTTCCTTTGCCCGCGACCCGCGCGGCGGCTTCTGGACGTTCACCATTGGCACGCCCGTGAAAGACCATCGCTGGCTGACCCGTATGCGCCTGACCGATCAGGACGGGGATGGCTTGGGGGATGTGCTGGAGCGGATAGACCTGGACGCCTTGCTGACCCTGCCCGGCGTACACGTCCCCTCTTCTGTCATGTCCATAGCCGGCACGGCCGCTGCGCCGGTCATGATCGTGGGCGCTACCGCTTATGACGAAGCAGGCGGCGTAGACTCCACCTACATTGTGGCTATTGACCTGAACACCCGCGCCCGCCTGTGGCGCGTCTGGCTGCCAGCCGATCCCACTGCCGGTCAATTCTCCATTGCCCTGGGCGCACACGGCCCCCGCGTGTTCTTCACCAACAAGAACACAGGTCTCTGGGTCATCGGCCAACCCACCCGCTACACCCACTTCTTCCCCTCCCTTTTCCACCCATAGCCCCATCCCCCCTTGAGCTATTTGGGGCGCTTGCGCCCCAAATAGCCCATAAAAAAGGGCAGCCCCGCCGCAGGCGGGGCTGCCCCCCCATTCCCCCCGCCCCCCCGTCCCCCATTCCCGCGCCCCCAAACAAATCTACCCACCCCTGCGCCCCGCAAACCAGGCATTTCCCCCATCCCCCCCTGGGCTATTTTGGGCGCGCCAGCGCC
>JAGVTM010000603.1 GCA_019136785.1 Chloroflexota bacterium
TGCAGGGTGTACTCGTCAAGCTGGCGCAGCCCGCTGATGCGGAACGCATCCCCCGCCAGTTTAGCTGCCACGCCCACAATATCCCCCAGATACGTCTGCGCCATCTCTGCATCCAGCGCCAGATCGGTGGCCCGCTCCCACGAATAGACCACATCCGCCGCCGTCAGCGGGCGACCATCATGAAACACGGCGTTGCGGCGCAAATAAAAGGTGTATACCGTGCCATCGGCGCTGACCTGCCAGCCCGCCGCCAGATCAGGCTGCACCTGCATCTGGGGGTCAAGCTGCACCAACCCGCTGAACACGTGCCCCACCACCCCATCGGGGCCAGACAATGTCTGCGCCGGGTCCAGCGTCAGCGGCTGCCCGCCTGCCAGGAACAGCGCCTCATCCCGCTGCACGCCATAAGTTGCTGCCGGATTGCGGCTGCCCAATCCTGTAACAAGCTGGCAACCCAACCCCAACAGCGCCACCAGCAGCCAGCCCCAAAACCTTTCTCTCTGCTTCATTGTCTCCATCATATCCTCGGCGCTAACAATGCCTGTTTCACAAAATAATCTTCCGCAGTGGAGGCTTCAGCCAGAACTGCTCTGGTCAAGACTCTAGCGCCAGGCAACAGGCGCCGATTCCAGGCAGCGGCTTGTGGTATTCTACCGCCAGTGCAGATACAATCAACTCTGAGCATATGGTCCGGACTGCATGCAGACGCCCATAACTCACGAATCCCTATCGTAAACCGGGATGAATGAAAACAATCACAGATTTCGCAGATGACACAGATTGATGTTTATGTGGCCTTCATCCGCGTGAATCAGCGTCGTGTTTCTGTGTTAATCAGCGTTCTATTTTTTTGAAGGAGACCTTTAATGGATACCAATCTTGATTTTGACTACACCTTCCAATTGGAAATGGAGGATGGCAGCGTCCTGGAAGGCGGCAGCACCATCGAACTGGAAGTAGAGACCGAAGAAGATGCCGAGCTGGAACCGTTCGACGCTTACATGATCGCTTTCGAAACCGTGTTAGAGCAGTTGTATGAAAACGACGACGAAGATTTCGACCTGGACACCATGCCTAACCTGACCATCACTATTGAAAACCTGAGGTTGAGTTAACGCCCAAATAGAGTTGTTCTGCCATATCCAGAAATTCAACTTCTGCCAGAAGTTGAACTTCTCTACAACCCATCAAAAAAGGCGCGCTGGTCAATTCCGACCAGCGCGCCTTTTTCTTTTGGGGGAGAAACCAATCTCTATAGTCGTTTCCGCATCAATTCTTGCAGAAAGTTTGCCTTTTACCTGCTTTTTCGATTAAAATGTATTTTGTTCTCCCTGGTATTACCCGATGACAGGCAGCCATATATTGCGAGGTGCTTATGCCCAACTTTTGCCAGGATATTACGCAATCTACGCATTTACGCGCACAACTAAAACAACTTGTGCAGGAATGGAATGCGCTAGAGAGTTCCAGGGGCGTCACGGACTCCTTTCTGACGCGATTGGCGCAGCTTTCGCATTACAGTATGCTCAGCCAGGACAGCGTGCCGTTGTCCGCGCCCGCTTGTGGGCTTTTGCTGGCAGATATTGACGGCAATGGTCAGGCGGAACTGGTAGCCGCCTGCCAGGACGGTCAGGTGCATACGCTTTCGTGGGGGGAAGATGCCGGCAGCCTGACCCATCACCTGCCCCCTTTATCCCTCCCCACCGACCTGCGCCCTTTAATTGGTTTGCATACCCAATCCCTCTCATTTGAAAACACCCAGACAGTTCAACTATTCACCCGCGCCCAGCAGAGAGACATCCGCTACGAAATCTATTGCACGCCAGACGGCCATCTTGGCCAACAGCAGCGCAGCTACCCTACTGGCAACACCCTGACCCTGGCCCTGGGACAATCCTTCGGCCCACCAACCCCCGGCGGCTTACGTGACGCCAGGCTACTAATAGACCAGACGGGACAGGGACGGCTGGAAATCGTGTCGCTGCTGGAGCAAAAAGCCAGCCTGCCTTTCCACAGCCACCCCCTGGGGCTGGTGCATACGGCGAATCGCCTCTGGCTGGCTGATAGCTGCGAGATTATTCGCGCCTGGCAGTGGGACGGCGGGCAATTACAGAATCTGGCTGGCTGGCCCGCCGCCGGTCTGTCCACAGATGGCGCGGTTACAGCTTTATCGCTCTGGAGAACTGCAGACGCTTCCTGGCTGCTGCTGGCGGCAACTAATGAGCGGTGGCTCATGGTCTATGCGGAAACGGGCGTGGAACTCATTCGTATGCGCTGCCCCCACGTGATCACGGCTATCGTCGCCCAGGAAACTGAAGGCGCCCTTTTTCTAGGCTTTGATAATGCTACCCTGACGCGCGTTCAGGTGATGGGTGCGCCTT
>JAGVTM010000655.1 GCA_019136785.1 Chloroflexota bacterium
AAATCCCCATTGCCGAACACCTGACCAGCCTGCACGCCTTACCCAACCAGGGCTACCGCTTCTTTGCCGCTCCTGTGAAGGTGAAAGCGTTTGGCACCTTCCCCGTGCGCGCTTTCGCCCTGGTTGAGTGATCTCGCGCGGAGACGCTGACGCCGCTCGGCGGCGCGGACGCTAAGAAAACAAAATTTGCGCCATGGTTCGGCTGCGTTCACCACAAGCCTGCGAAATCTGAGCGGCACATTAGTCCAATGCGGTTTAAGATAGCGCCTGAGCCTTATGATAAGGAATAGGTATGTTTAGTGAACTTTGGACAGATACTTTGGGAGCCGAATAAAATGAATGGCAAGCCCGATCAAAGGCAGCGCCATTACTGGTAAAGCCAAGGCGCAGCAGCAACCTTGTTTTCTTTTTTTTACTCGTTTTGTTTGGGGTCTATGTTTTCGGTTTGAGGTTTTATCCTGTTGATAATGCCGGGGTAGTGGGTCAATTTCGCCTGGACCAGAACCACCAGAGTAAACATACCCTTTGTTCTTCATTTTGATAAGTTCTTCCACAGAAATCGTGCTTCCTTCTCTATAACCACGCTTTTGCATATAAGCTTCACCTTGCGGGGAAACCTGATAAGTGGTAATTTTGCCTTCAAACGCGCTTTTTAGGTAATAGCCTTTATTCTTAACATACCGATGAATTACTGGCACTTGCTATACTCCTATTCTACAGCCTGGCAGGTCTCTCAGGCACATTCAACATTCCTAGCGCGGGCCCGTGATGATTTCGGGGGAGAAGACGCTGATGCGTCCGCGCCCGTCGAGTGCCGCCAGGGAGACGGCGTAAGTCATCGCCGGGTTTAGCTCCGCGACCACCAGATTGCCGCTCTCCGCTCCGCTCACATATTGAAAGACGGCGTTTTCATACGTCATATCGTTTAAGGGGCGGAACACAACCGCGTAGCCCGCCGCCGTGGGGTCTATATCCCAGACCACGCGGTAGCTGCCAGGCGCGTCGCCGGGCGAGACCGCCGGGGACTCCGGCTGACCGGGGGCCGCCGCCATATTGGCCAGAGCCACCAGGTTAAGCTGGGCCATGCGCCGCAGATAATCATAATCAACCAGCGTCCAGGTATCCAGGGGGGAGTTTTGAATGTCCAGGTCTTCTTCGGACTCAATCAGACGCACGCCGGCCACCCCCGCCCGTACAAATTCGCGGTGGTCGCCCCAACGCCCTTCCCGATCCAGAGCGTCAACCAGGAACACGGGGAATTCGGGCAAATAAATAGAGCCGATTAAGTGAATGTAGCGCCCCAGTTGGCGGGCAGGGGAGTCATTGGGGCCGGCGGAGTAGAGGCGGGCGGATTGGGGAATGCCGGCACGTCCCCCCACCATGTCATTGTTAATCGCCGCATCAATCCGCATCCCATTAGACAAAGCTGTCTGCACAAAGTTACGCGCCCCATACGTGCCCTGCTCTTCTGCCGTGGTGGCTACGAACATGATCGTTTGCGGCCATTGATAGGCGCTCATCACCCGCGCCACTTCCAGCAGGGCGGCTACGCCCGAAGCGTTGTCATCTGCTCCAGGCGATAACGTTTGGCCATCCAGCCAATCCTCGGCGCGTGTGTCATAGTTGGCCACCATCACCATAACGCCCCTATGCCCGCCAACGCCGGGGAGCACGCCAATAACGTTGCGCTGCGTGTTGGACAGTCCCTCAAAGGTCAACGGATAATCCTGATAGCTGACTTGCAGCCGCCCGCCGCCCACGCGCGTCATCTCCGTGAAAATCCACTCCCGCGCCGCGCCAATGCCAAAACCGGGCTGGTCAACCGGGCTGAAGGTGTTGCGCGTGCCAAAACTCTCTAACTGGCGCACATAAGCCATCAAATTCTGGCGGGAGATCTCGTTGAACATGCTCACGATTTCCGGATCCAACGCCAGGCCCACGGCGCTGTTACCGCTCAGGCTGACGGGCAGCGCCGCCTGCGTGCGCAAATCATCCAGCGTCAGCACGCGCACGGCGGAAGGAACGACGGTAGGCAAGGCGCGACCTGCCGGCACTGCTGCCAACGAACAACCCGTGCCCAACACCAAGAAAGCAATCAGAAAGAAAAGAAACTTTGTGCGGTAAGTCATCATTCCTGCGACTGTATTAATTCGCTAAACCCTTGCCATAAACGGCTTCTTATCATCATCATGCGCGCTTCGTCCGGCGGCGTAACAGGCGTGTCGCCCGTTTGTTCACCCACATATAGAGCGCGGCTGATTTCGATCATCAGCCACGGCTGGCGCTGCCCGCCATGCAGCCGCAAATCCGCGCCGCCATAAAAAGGCGTATTCAGCGCCGCCCGCGGTCCGGTGGGCGCCAGCGCGGGCAAATCCGCCAACAGCGCCCCTAACTTTTCCGACCACGCTTGCAGCAGCGCCGCTGGCGCTGTCGGGCTGGGAAAGGTGGCTGTGGGCGCGCCATCCGCGCCGCCCCAGTTGGCTAAGGTCAGGCGCGGGCGTGGCTGCGCCGGGTCATCATACAGCGAAGGCCCAAAAGCCGCCATCGTGTGCGCGTCAATCACCAGGCGCACGGCGGGGTCGGCGGCAATGGCTGCCAGTTGGTCATGCCAGGGCTGCCAGTAACGCGCCACCAACGTCTGCGCCAGCGCGTCGTCAGGCGACTGGCCCGGCAAATAGACAGGCGCGCCGTAGCTGGTGCGCTGCTTGACAATGCCATCGCCGGGCCGGTTAGCGGCGTCATCCGGCGGGCGGTTGACGTCAATTATCGCCCGCGCCCAGGGAAAACAGAGCCAGCGCTGCACCTGCCCGCGAAAATCGTATAACAGGTCGGCATAGGCGTCTGCTTCGTTAAAAATTTGGGCGTCTGTCAGCGCCACCCGCCCGGCCACTTCCGGCGGTATTTGCCGTCCGGCGTGCGGGATGATAATAGCAACAGGGAGTTTGCCCGTCATGCGTTGGCGTCTCGCTATTTACGTACTACTCATGAATAAGATTGCCTGGATGGGTGTCAGCCCCGCCGCAGGCGGGGCTGACACCCATTTCAAATGGCAGGTTTTGGCGCATCCGCGCCCAAACCTGCCGGATTGCGGGGCGGAAAGCCTTGTCCGCCAGCCCTCAGGCAAATAGAGCAGAGGCCCTTATTTATCAGGCTGCCGGCAGGATGTTGGCCCAGTAAAGCGGTGCGCAGTTGCTATTTGCGGCTGGCGACAACTTCAAGCCAGTTTTTCCAGCACCAGCAGATGGGAAATGCCCAGCCACTGCAGCGGGGTTTTTTCGGCAGCATAAAGGACAGCTTTCAACCGCCGCCCCCAGCGGGGGAAACGGCGTTCTATATTGTCATAGCCGCCAAAGATGCGGCTGTGGTGCAGGATGCGTACAGGCAGCGGCTGCACCAGCCGGCGCAGACCGTGCGCGGTGTAGGCGCGCACGTGGGGAGCCAGGCGGCGGCGCAGCGGGTTGGGCAGGTAGTTGACCAGAGGGATATTGCCAAAATGATAGACGCCGCGCCAGAAAATGCCGTGCTGCTCCACCGGATACCAGCGGTTGGGGCAGAAAATCAGCAGCCGCCCGCCGGGGCGCGTCACCCGCGCCATCTCCGCCAGGTAACGGGCGTCGTCTTGCACATGTTCGATCACCTCATTGCTGAAAACAAAGTCAAAAGCCTCGTCAGGGAAAGGCAGCCATTCGCCCACCGCCTGGACCACGCCGTCGGCAAAAGCCGCCGCCTGCACGGCGCGTTCATGCTCTACTTCCAGCCCAAACCGCGCCTGGCTGTATGGGGCAAAGGCGCGCAAATAAGTTCCTAGACCGCAGCCGTCATCCAGCACGCGCCCGCGCAAATCCACCCACTGCTGGATCATGCCCAGGCGGCGCTGCTGCCCGGAGCGCCAGACGTAACCAGGTTCGCCGCGCAGGGCAGCTTTGTCGGAGTGTTGTCTGTTCATAGCAGCCGCGGCGCGCCATCATGGATGAAAAGATTTGCCACGAATTTCACGAATGGCACGAATTTTCTGACCACTGACCACTCGCCACCGCGGCGTCTTCCGCCGCCGTTCACTGTTTCCGCAGGAGTTCATCATATTTGCGCCGCGCCTCTTGCAGATCGCTCCAGGTGAGAGCTTTGGGCTGGCCGGGCTGGCGGGAAGGATTGCGCAGCAGGTAGGCGGGGTGGAAAATGGGCATAGCCCAACGTCCATTCCAGGGGAACCATTGGCCCCGCAGTTTGGTGATGCCGCTTTTGTCCAGCAGCGACTCGGTAGCCACGTTGCCCGTTAGCAGCATGATCAGGGGGTCTACCAGCCGGATGATCTCTAACAAGAACGGCTTATAGAACTGGATTTCGTCGGACGTGGGCTTGCGCAGCGGCTTGCCGTCGTCTCCCGGCGGCAGGCGAAAGACGGCGTTGGTAATGAAAACGTCTTTCTCCGGATCCAGATGGATGGCTTGCAGCATCTGGTCGAGCAGTTGGCCAGAGCGACCGACAAATGGTTTGCCCTGGCGGTCTTCTTCGGTGCCAGGGGCTTCGCCGATGATCATGAAGCGAGCCTGGGGGTTGCCGCGGTAAATGACCATGTTTGTGCCGGCAGGAAACAGCGGATCATCCTCCATTTGCATCATGCGCGCCACCAGGGCGTTCAACGAGTTATATTCCGGATATTGTGGCGGCTCATCAAAAAGCGAGTACTGTACGGGCATATGCACCTCTGTCCAGGGTAAAATTCTGCTGCGGTTCTCTTTATACAACACAATCCCCCCCCCAGGCAAGCCCTTCTTCCTTCTTCCTTCTCCCCTACTCCGCTTCCAGCCCGCTTACCAGGTAGCGGTTGTCTACAGGCGCGCCGGCCTCATCCAGTACAGGCAGCCGTTCCAGCGTTGCCAGCAGATACCAGCCGACTTGCAGCCGGTAGGAACCGGGCGGCAGGTCAGGCGACAGCGTAATCAGGTAAGGGTCGTGGACGATTTCGCCTGGCGTCCACTGGCTGGTGGGGAAAGTGCCCTGCCGTGGCCAGGCGTCTACCTGCCCCACGATGCGGTCTTGGGCGTCTAGCACCTGCACAAAAACGGTGTAATTCTGGTTGATGGGGGCTAATGCCTGCCATTCAATGTCCAGCGCCAACTGACCGCCAGGCGTCAACGTTGTCTCCGACAGTTGTAGCTGCCGCAGGGCAATGAGGTCGGCAAAGTTGATCGCGCCTGCCGGCAGGGGAATGCCGCTGATGTTCACTTTAGCCACCACGCAGCCCGTTTGCGGCGGGCGCAGCCAGCCACAATAGGCAGGCGCGCCCACCACAGCGGCTACAAGTTGGTAAACGCCCTGGGGCAGGTCGGTATCCAGTTCTGTGGCCCAGACAAATGGCAACGTGAACGGGGCGGAATCCGGCGCGGCGGCTGCCGCTCCCAGGTCGGGTTCTGCGTGCAGGCTGAGTTGTAGACGAGACAGGCTGCCGGCAGATTGCGCCGACCCCACTACCGTCACCGGCAGCAGCGTTTGCGGGCGAATCTGAGCCGGAACGTCTACGCCCGCCACGGCAATAGAGCCCACAATGACCTGCCGTGGACTGGCAGCCAGCAGCCGGGGATCGGCTGCCGGCAGAGCCACAGTAGTTACCGTTTGCCAGGAAAGGTCCGCGGTAGGGGTAAAAGCGGGCGCCAGCGCCGCCTGAAGCTGGAAAGGAGCAGCCGCAGCCAGCACAGGACGAGGCAGTTGGTGAAAATCGGACACAATCTCGCCGGGCCGCCAGGCGGCGGTGGGGTAGTAGTTGCCAGCCGGATGCTGCCCGCTGCGCGGATACGGCGGCGTCTGCGTTGTCTCGTTCGCCCAGCGTAAATAGACGTACTCGTTATCAGGTACCGCGGCGTCTGCCTGCCAATACAGCGTCACGGCGCTCTGCGTGGGGTCATATGCCGAAATGGGCTGCACGTCAATGCCTGACAGGTGAATGTTGGCTGTAAATGACAGGTTGAGGGGGGCGGCGGATGCCGGCATTTCCTGCATCACCTCCTGGCTCACCTCCAATAAGGGGCCTAGCGAACGCAAATGGTACACCCCTTCCAGCCCAGGTAAGAAACGCGCCAGATACACCGCCTGCCCGGCTGCCAGCCGCGCGTCTAACCCGGCGCGGTAGCTGCCCTCGTCTGGCAGCACCAAAATATCTAGATCGGGGCGCACGCCCTCTGCTTGCTGCAAATAGTACAGCGGGGCTATTTTCTCGCTGTCCGCCAGGATAGCCCCGCCCTGCTTCAGGGGCAGCGCCAACACTGCCTCTCCCCAGGGTATTAAGCCGTCAGCCTGCGAACGATCCACCGCCGTCCAGCGGCTCCCTGCCGCCAGCAGCAGGATAGTCAGCGCCACTGCCGCCGCCGCGTTGACCAGGGGGGGGCCCTGGTGCTCAAACCAGACGGCTGCCGCTCCCCAGACCACGGCTGTCAGCAGTTGCGCCGGCAGCAAAAACACCGCCAGATCGGGCACGTAGTAATTCAGGGCATAGAACGAAAACCCCAGCCAGACCAGCAGCAGCAGCGCCGCCAGCCGCGTTTGGCGGCGCAGCAGCAGCGCCCCTCCCACCGCCGTCCAGGCCAGCCCCCACCACCCCCACTCTGCCAGGAACAGCCGCCCCACCACGCCATACCGTGCCGGGTCGCGCAGCCAGGCAGCCCACTGCAACGCGCCTTGAAAACGCCCGCCGACCACCCAATCCACAAATCGCGCCATACCCATCGCTTCGCCATTGACGGCAGCCCAGCGCAGCGGTAAATAGGCGTACAGCGCCAGCGGCAGCAAAAAAGCCAGCCCCATGCTCAGCCAGAATGACCAGCGGCGGGGCCAGGCGCGCCGCAGCCAGAACAGTACCAGCAGTGCTGCCGGCAGCAGCAGCACCGTCGTCAGATGATTGGTCAACCCCAGGCCCAACAGCAGCGGCAGCAGCAGCCATTGCTGCCGCGTCGCCGGCGGGTTGCCGCTTAACCAGCGCGCCAGCAGCACAAGCGTGGCCCCGACCAACAGCAGGTGCAGCGTGTACACTTCTGCTTCAATCGCCTGGCTCCAAAAAGTGGGCGTCAGCGCCAGCGCCGCTGCCCCCGCCAGAGCGGGCGCATCATGGCGGTATAGCCGGCGACCCAATAAATAGACAAACGCCAGCGCCGCCAGGCCATAGAGCATGGTGACCAGATTCAGCCGCCAGGCGAAGCTGGCTGCCGGCATCAGGCGCGCCAACAGGTTGCTGAGGAGTAGGTAAAGGGGGTAGCCGGTTGGATGCACAATGCCCAGGCGCGGCGTCACCACCTGGAATTCAAACGTGTCGGCGCGGCCCACGGCAGCGGGCATTGTCAGCAGATAGACAGCGGCGGCTCCCACCCATAACCAGAACAAATGGGGCCAGGGGCGACGCCATGACGCAGACACGACGCTGCCTGCCAGATAAGTCGCCAGCCATAGGCTGCCGGCAAACAAAAAGCGACCGGTTATTACGTCTGACGTGTTGGTCAACAAAGGGAACAGATTGAGATACAGCGGCAAAAAGGGCAGCGTGGCTGCCAGCCAGTCCTGGGTGCGGCGATGCAGCCACAACCAGATGGCTCCCCCCAGAACCGCCGCCAACAGACCCACGGGCCACACTAACCAGGGGCGGCCCAGCCAGGGCGTGGGAAAAAAGAGATCGTACAACAGGCGCGTGCCAGCCAGGCCCCAAACAAAGGAGGGCAGCAAGCCCAAAAGCACGCGCGGGTGCAGCCAGGGTCGTCGCATCAAGTTGCGACTGTAACACGGTCAGGGCAAAAGGCAAAACAGTGCGCCCCAGGCGGAAAAGGGACTATGCCTGGCGCGCCAGGCGCTCGCGCTGCCAACTGAGCAGGAACAGAAGCCCGGTGAGCGGAAAGACAGCCAACAGCCAGCCGGGGTTGTAATTCCCGCTGGCGATGCCGTTGATCAGCCAGAAAGCCAGGAAGCCGCCAATGACCATCAAGCCGCCCGCCCGCTCCCAATACCAGGCGACTAACAACCCTAAAGCCATGACGGCAAAAGCCAGGAACAGCAGCCCTTCGGTCAGAGAGAGCGTGCCGTATGCCGGCATTCCTTCGCCGGCGGCAAACCAGACCACGAGCAAAAATAACACCGTGCCAATCAGGCGCGCTATCCAGCGCACCACGTCGGCGGCATAATCATGTTTCATACGCTGCGTACTCATGCTTACCTCCACTTGGGAGAGCTGACATGGGCAAAGAGGGGGCGAGGAAGGATCTGCTCTCCCAACTGTCATGATAGGCCAGGCGGACAGCGGGCAATAGTGGCAAACGGCATGATCAAGACGTGATCTTCATCACTTCAAAGATGGGGGCCAATGAAAAGTGGTCAGTGGCAGAAGCGGTAGCGCTGCACCGCTGTGCCGCTGCGCCGCTGCGCCGCTGCACCGCTGCGCTTAATCGTGGTGGGTGTCAGCCCCGCCGTAGGCGGAGCTGACACCCATTTTTATGGGCGATTTTTGGCGCAGACGCGCCAAAAATTGCCCGCCGCCGGTATTTTCACCCATTTTGTCGGGCTGGTAGACAGCTAAAGCGAGCGCGATGGTTTACCAGGGCTGTATTGGATACACCCTCTTTCAAAAATAGCCTCACGCGGAGACGTGGAGAGCGCAGAGAAAAAAATCGTTAAATTCGTGCAATTCGTGGCTAAATTTTTCATCCGTGATGGCGCGCCGCGGCCCATAGTGTCTCCTTTGAAATGTTCTATGGTGTAACGGTGACGGCGTCTTCCTGGTAATAGGTGGGCACGATCTGAAACCAGGTGTTGCCTAATTGCAGCGGCAGGGGGTTGCCGGCATCATCATAAAAGGTAAGCATATCGGCCCGATTCTGCCGCTGCCAGGTAGCGGCATATTGCTGCCCATCGCGGAAGATATAGGCTTCGCCTTCTCCCCAAATCTGAATCTCGGTGGAATGAGCCTGGCAACTATTGCCCACCTGGTATTCACAGATGGTCACGTCCTGCTGGTGGTTGACGTAGAGCAAGACCACGTTGGCGGCGGTTAGTTGCTCGCCCGTATTGGCGTCGGTATGCACTGCGCCATCTGCCCAACGCAAATAGCGATTTGTGGCTGTATCGAAACGCCATTCCACCAATTCCCAATCATCATAGTCAATGACCAGAGCGCTGGCTGGCTGACCGTCTGCTGGAGGCAGGCTGCTAAAAGCCATGTTGGTGGTGAATTCGGGCGCCTGGTTCTGGCCCATGCCGCTTAAGGATTCCCAAAAAACGTCGGGGCGACCATGCAGGGTGTGTTCCCAGGGTTTGTCTTCACCCGTGCGATAATAGCCAGGGTCGTTGGAGCGCAGGACGCGCCTGGTAAAATCGCTGCGGTTAATTTTGTTGGCTACGCCAATGCTGGAACCAGAGTAAGCCAGGGCCGCGTCGTACATGGCGGGCAGTTCCAGGTCAATCAGGCGCGCGCTGCGGATAGGGCCCACGTCGGGCGGCGTCTGACCGTAAAAGATAGCCGTGAAACGGGTAATAGGGCCTTCGGTGACGTGTTCAAACACCAGATCAGCCTGGCTTAAACCTGCCTGGGGGCGGGTGTAGCTGGCGGGGGAGTTGCTGATCTTCACCGCCAGGGGGCGCCGCTGCAAGTTCGTTGGATCTGCCACTAATTCGCCCGTCAACGGATTGCGATCTGCGCCAAAGTCAGCCAGCGTCAACAAAGTGACCGGTTGGGGAGTAGCCGTGCTTTCCGAGATGCCGGCAGTAGGCGTGGCTGCCAGCGTTGGCGAAAGGATGGGCGTCACGGTGGGCGGGGCCTCGATGGGCGCAGTTGTGGGCAGCGGCGTGGCTGTCAGCCGCGTGGGGATCGGGAGCAAAGTAGGGGTGGCCGGGGGCGGAGGGGGAGTGGATACCTGCCGGCATCCTGCCACGCTCAATAACAGCGCCAATATCCATCCAATTCGTTTGACCATATCAACCTCCAATTGACTCAGACGCAAACCTGCTCGCTTGACAGGTTGTTTGCCAGTGCATCACATCTGTGAGCTGCCTTAATGCGGTTGGCTGTTCAGCCAAAACCCAGGCAGCGTGATACAATCAGGCGCATGATGACGCCTCAAATAACCATAGCCATTCAAGCCGGCGGTCGCTCCAGCCGCATGGGCCAGGACAAAGGGCTGGCGCTGCTGGCCGGCAAACCCATGATTGAACACGTGCTGGCGCGCGTGGCCGGGCTTGGCCAGGAAATTTTGATTACCACCAACAACCCGGCGGGCTACGCCTACCTGGGGCTGCCAATGGCTGGCGACGCCGAACCGGGCGCGGGGGCGCTGCCTGGACTGTACACCGCCTTGTCCGCCGCGCGCGCAGAGACTGTGTTGCTGCTGGCTTGCGACATGCCCTTTGTCAAC
>JAGVTM010000122.1 GCA_019136785.1 Chloroflexota bacterium
AAAAGTGGGGCAGCGCTGCTGCCGGCTCGTCTGACCAGGTGATGGCGGCGTGCACGGCAGCGCGGGCGGCAGCCAGGCGGGCGGCGTCGTTCGCGTGAATGACACATAGGGCGTCGCCTGGGCTAATCTGCGCGCCAACTTTAACAGGCATCACCAGCCCCACGGCGTGATCAATGCTTTCTCCTTTTTTCAGCCGTCCCCCGCCTAGATTGACGCACGCCCAACCAATGGTTGACGTATTGATGGCGGCTACGTAGCCGGATCGCGCTGCCTGGATGGTTTCTACCAGCCGCGCCTGGGGCAGCCGCTGCACGTCGTCAATCTGGCGCACGTCGCCGCCCTGGGCAGCTACCATCTGGCGGAACTTGACGAACCCCTGACCGCTATCGCGCGCTGCCGTTATCATTTGTTTGGCGGCGTGCAACGTGGCGGCGCGGTTTGCCAGGAGCAGCATGTGGGCGGCGACTTCCAGGCAGTGCGCCCAGAAGTCGGGGGGGCCGCCGCCTTGCAGGGCGGCGATGGCTTCTTTTACTTCCAGGGCGTTGCCCACGGCGTGCCCCAGGGGTTGGTTCATGTCGGAGAGGAGGGCGGTGGTTTTCTTGCCGGCATCTTGCCCAATCCCTACCATCACCTCTGCCAGTTCTCGCGCCTGCGCCAGGGTGGTCATAAAGGCGCCGCTGCCCAGCTTCACGTCCAGCACAATGGCGTCCGCGCCGCCAGCCAGTTTTTTGGACATGATGGAGGAGGCTATCAGCGGGATGCTAGGAACGGTCCCCGTCACGTCGCGCAGGGCGTATAGTTTGCCGTCGGCAGGAGCCAGCCGCGCCGTCTGTCCAGCCAGGGCCAGGCCTATCTCTACCAACTGCCGTTTGAACTGGCTCAGTGTCAGGTCTGGCGACCAGCCGTGAATGGATTCCATTTTATCCAGCGTGCCGCCGCTGGAGCCCAAACCGCGCCCGCTCATCTTGCCTACGGGTAGACCGCAGGCAGCCACCAGCGGCTGCACCACCAGCGTGGTCTTGTCGCCGACGCCGCCGGAGGAGTGTTTGTCCACAGTGAAGGGGGCCACATCGTGCAGATCAAGCAAGTCGCCAGAGTGGGCCATAGCCAGGGTCAGGGAAACCGTCTCCCGCCGGCTCATGCCGCGAATGGTAATTGCCATGACCAGCGCCGCTGCCTGGTAGTCAGGGATGCTGCCGGCGGTGTATTCCTGCACAAACCAGCCAATCTGCTCTTCGCTGAGTTCGCCCCCGTCTCGTTTGGTTTCAATCAGGTGAATGATGTTCATACCACAATACTGGGAATAGTAGGCAGTTAAGAGTCAAATGCGAAAGGACCTTGCCAAACAAGCGCCACCCGTTTCCCCGCAATTTGGTTAGATTGTGAAAATCTTACCGTATCGTTTACGCGAGCGGCGCTAAAACCGGGTCTTACGGCATTTATCACGTGAGGAGGAAAAACAAGCCATGCCTCAAACTTGTATCTTTCATGGGCCCGTGCCTGGGGTGAAGAGATAAACTCATCATTGAAAAACTGGACAAAAGCAGGAAATTTTTCGTTTACTGCTTCGTCAAACCGTTCAAGAATGGTTATTTCACTCATAGAGGTCATCCTTAACTTCAATTCGATCATACAAAATCTGACATCATCAAACAGAACACAGTCAATGCGCTTATTTCGGAAACTGTCGCCATCAATAAAGAAACAGTTGTCTACAGCTAGAAAAAAGATGACCTTTGCTTGAGGGTTTTGGACAAGAAGTGTGTAGCGAGTTAAGGGGTTAAACCCTCGAATAATATGTGGAGGGTCAGTTCCTGGTGGATCTTCGATTTCAAAATGTGTTCTTTCGTCAGAGTCAAAGCATTGCCTTTGCGCCACGCGCCGGGCAAATACGATTTGCAACTCGCTCAATAATTCCTGGCTATGACTCACGCTACATCTCCAAATACATTTGATATAGCTGGCTAAACTGATTTGCTAACTCCATTGACACCGAATCAAGTATATTTTGATCAATCAGCCCTGTATTTTTATCCAGGACAGAATGACATTTGCCTTTACCTGTTAAGACATAAACGCGACAATCTTGTGGTTTGATGCCCAAGTTGCCGTTCTGAGCATCATGGCTTCCTTTTACCTGGTAGGTAAACAACAAAATATTAGCCACGCTAAGTATGTAGGGGCTATGCGTGGTCAGGGTCACCTGGCTGTTGGTGCTATTAAGCATGATGGCAATCATTTCCAGCAGGAGTTTTTGCGCTTCTGGAAACAGATGCGCTTCGGGTTCTTCAATGATGCGGCAGGCATTTTCCTGGTTTAACACGACCAGGAATATATCCTGCAAGATACGAATTGCTTCTTGTTGGCCT
>JAGVTM010000349.1:0-10358 GCA_019136785.1 Chloroflexota bacterium
AAAACGTGACCCAGGTTACCAATCAGGACATCATTGCTGTGCGTGGAGGCTCATGGTGGCAAAATGCGAACTATCACCGCTGCGGGGCTCGTGTCAGGCGCATCCCGAACCACTGGCTCTACGGCGACGGGTTTCGCGTAGTGCTGTCCCCATTTACCGCTGGCCTCTGACGCCTCTGGTCTCTGAATCTCTGATCCGCCGCGTAGGGCGGGTTGGCAACCCGCCCCTCCACCCCGCAAGACTCTTTTGGAATAAAGGAAACCTGCTCTATGACTCGCGAAGAAATGCCTATCTTCTCTCGTACATTTGATTTCTTAACCTGGCTGCTGCCCGCCACCAACCACTTCCCCCGCGCCCACCGCCACTCGTTTACCCAGCGTCTGCTAGACGCCGCCTTTGACCTGAGCGAAAGCCTGCAAGAAGCGGATCTGCGGCGCGGCGAAGAACGGCGCGAACGGCTGCGGCGGGCAGATGAATCTTTAGCCAAAGTGCGGTATTATTTACGTCTGGCGCAGCGCTGGGGCTGGCTCACGCCGGGCCAATACCAGCACGTGGCCGCCATGATGACCGAAATTGGCAAACTGTTAGGCGGCTGGCAAAAAGTCAGCCTTAAAAATTGACAACCTGCGACGTGGGCGCCGGCGGTGTTCTGCCGCTGCGTTTGCGCCGCTGTTGTAGGGACTGGCCCATTCACCGCTGCGGGGCTCGTGACAGGAACAACCCGAACAACAGGAACAACGACAACGGGTTTCGCGTAGTGCTGTCCACGTTTATCGTCTGGACGCTGTCCCGTCGGAATTGCCGGGCGGAGAAATCTTCCCGGCCGAGACATGATAAATGGCCGGGCCAGTTCCTGGCCGCGCTCTTTGCTGCGGCAAAGGGCCGGGCAAATAACAACCGCCGCGCCCCCAAGGTGCGTCCTCGGGTCGCGGCCCCCCGCCCTCCTGGGCAACGGTGGTTCCCAGGAGGGCGTTCCTGGCGGCTATGTTTGACGAATTGACCAGTTGGCCCAATTTGCTGCTGGCTTACCAGAAAGCGGCGCGCGGCAAGCGCGGCCAACCCAATGTGGCTGCTTTTGAGTATCGCCTGGAAGAAAACTTGTGGCGGCTGCAGGACGAACTGCGGGACAGGCAGTATCGCCCCGGCGCATATGTCAGCTTCCACATTCACGAACCCAAGCGACGATTGATTAGCGCCGCCCCGTTTCGGGATCGGGTGGTGCATCACGCTCTCTGTAATCTCATTGAGCCTGTCTTTGAGCGCGCCTTTATCCCCGACAGTTATGCCAACCGCGTGGGCAAAGGGACACACCGCGCCCTGGATCGCTGCCAGGAGTTTTGCCGCCGTTATCCCTATGTGCTGCCAGGCGACTTGCGCCAGTTTTTCCCCAGCGTGGATCACGCCATCTTGCGGCAAATATTAGCCCACCGCATCGCGGACGCCGGCGTACTCTGGTTGATTGATTTGATTCTGCAGAGCGGCGCAGGCGTGTTGGCGCACGAGTACGATATGGTTTATTTCCCCGGCGACGATCTGTTTGCCGTGAACCGCCCACGCGGCCTGCCTATTGGCAATCTCACCAGCCAGTTTTGGGCTAACGTCTACCTGACCCCGTTCGATTACTTTGTGAAGCGTGAATTGCAGTGCCCGGCGTATGTGCGCTACGTGGATGACTTTCTGCTTTTTGCGCAAGATAAGCAGACGCTTTGGGCCTGGCGAGAAGCTATTGAAACGCGCTTAGAACGGCTGCGGCTGACCATGCACGCGGGTTCTCATCCCAGACCTGTGGCCGGGGGCGTATCTTTCCTGGGGTTTATCGTCTTCCCCCAGCGCCGCCGCCTCAAGCGGCGTAAGGGAGTCTATTTTCAGCGCAAATTCCGCCGTTTGCTAAACCAGTATGCCGATGGGCAAATAGAGATGAGTCAACTTGATGCCAGCGTGCGCGGTTGGGTCAACCATGTGCGTTATGGGAATACGCTGGGCCTGCGTAAAGCCATTCTTACCCGCCGGACAATACCTGCAGTCAAAAAGAGCCGCCATGAGTGAACGACAGGTTTATTTAACCGATGATTGGACGTTGCGGGATCACCTGTATTTTTCGGATTTCCGCCCGGCTTTGCAGCGTATCTTGCTGCAAGCCAATACGCCGTTGACGGTGGGCGTGTTCGGCCCCTGGGGCAGCGGCAAGACAAGCCTGATGCGCATGCTCTACGATGAGATTGAGCAAAAAGGGCTGGCGTATTTGCGCGCCGTCTGGTTTACCGCCTGGAAGTACGACCAGGAAGATTCCCTCTGGCGCGCCTTTATGCTGCGGGTGATTGACAGGCTGTACCCGCGCGAGGACGAGCCAGCCAGCCAGCCGCGCGAGAAGCGCCCCCGCCTCATCAACCCCACAGACGCGCGGCAGCGGGCACAAATTGAAACCTTAGAACGCCTGGAAGCCAGCATTTACCGCCCGGTGGACTGGCAAGAAATGGGGCGGTGGATGATTGACTGGGCCAATATGGGCAAGAGCGGCGTCAAAGCCGGCATAGAGGTCACCAAACTCCTGCTGCCGGGCGCAGGCTTTGTGGAGAAGTTGTTTGGCGCGGCTAACCTGGACGACCAGGCGCAGGGCGCGCTGCGGCGGGAGATGCAAACGTACCACCGCCAGCAGTTGGTGGAGCGAGAGCAGTTTGAGCGCTCCTTTGCCGAAGCCATTGAACTGATTTTGGGCCAGGATGGCGAAAAAGGGCGGTTGGTGGTGTTCGTGGACGACCTGGATCGCTGCCTGCCAGAGAAAGCGGTGGAAGTGTTGGAAGCGATCAAGCTGTTTCTGTCTGTGCCGGGCACGGTGTTTGTGTTGGGCATGGATCGGGAGGTTATCGAACGCGGCATTGAGACGCGCTACCGGGCGTACTTTCAGCCACAGGAAGAGGAACGCAAGGAACTGCCCATTGAAGGCAGCGCCTATTTGCAAAAGCTGGTGCAAATTCCATTCCATTTGCCGCCGCTGTCGGCGGCGAACCTGGCGGCCTTCATTGCCAATCTGGAGAACGAGGGCGGTCTGCGCCTGAGCCAGATGACGCGCCAGGTATTTGCGCACGGGTTGTTGCCCAATCCACGCCAGGTGAAACGGGCGCTGAACATTTTCCGCCTGCTGCGCGAAATTGCCGACCAGCGCAGCCAGAGCCGGGATGAAACAGGCGCGCTCCGCCTGGGGGCGGACGCGGTCGCCAACCCGCTGCTGGCCAAGACCATCGTGATTCAAACGCAGTACCCGAAGTTGTATCAAGATTGGCGGCGCTACCCGACGCTGGTGCGCACCCTGGAGGAGCAGCTGCGGCAGCAGCCTTCGTCGGAAGTGGAACACCAGTTAGGTTGGGTGTGCGGCAAGCGCGTCGCTGCGTCAGAGGCAGGCACAGGCGGCGAAACCCCTGGCACGGAGAGCCGTTCCGGCGGCTTGCTGGAGAAATATCTGGCGGACCGCCAGAAATACGCCCTTTTGGAGCAGATGCTGCGCTACCCCGATACCGAGACGACGGTGGACGCGGAAACAGGCGAGCCTTGCTATTTTAGCGGGCTGGATGCGGCGCAGATGGCTGTTTATGTGCATCTGGCGGGAGCGGTGGCGCCTGAACCGCCAGCCATAGAACAGGGCAGCGATTTGCAGGCGGATTTGCTGAGCAACGATTGGGCTAAAATCAAGGACGCGCTGGAACGGCTGCCCGACGCGCAGAAGCAAAACCCGCAGCGGTTGCGGCAGCAGCTTATCCAGGTGGTGGAGAATGGAGCTGCGCCCACGCCCGAACGCGCCAGCGCCGGCTATGCCCTGGGGCTGTTGGGGGATACGCGCCCAGGCGTGTTGTCGCGCGAGCCGCTGATGGCGCCGATTGTCTCTCCCCTGCGCTTTCTGATAGGCGAGGCAAAAGATGAGGCAATCATTGCCGCGCCGTATGCCATCAGTAAGTACCCTATCACCAATGCGCAGTACCGCTACTTTGTCGAGGATGGCGGCTACCAGAAGGAAAAATGGTTACAGCAATGCTGGACGGCAGATGGGCGCGCCTATTTGCAGAAATATAGCTGGAGCGCGCCGCGTTTTTGGGACGACCCGATTTTGTCGCTGGACAACCTGCCTGTGGTGGGCGTAAGCTGGTACGAAGCGGCGGCTTACGCCGCCTGGCTGGCGGCTATCACCGGGCAGCCATACCGTTTGCCCACAGAAGCGGAGTGGGAGCGAGCAGCGCGTTACACGGATGGTCGCCTTTATCCCTGGGGAGATGAATGGCGCGAGGGCATCATTAACAGCAAAGAGGCGGATTTGCGGCGGCCTACTGCCGTAGGCATTTTTGCCAACAGCCATTCCCAGGAAGGCGTAGCCGACTTGAGCGGCAATGTGTGGGAATGGTGCCAGACGCGCTGGCGGGATGAGAAGGGCAAGGATTACCCGCTGCCTTATCGGGCGGATGACGGGCGGGAAGAACTGCGCGGCGATGAGAGCGTCTTGCGCGTGCTGCGTGGCGGCTCCTGGTATACTGAGGCGACTTATGCCCGCTGCGGGGCTCGTGTCAGGTACCTCCCGCACCACAGGCTCAACGACTCCGGGTTTCGCGTAGTGCTGTCCCCATTTACCGCTGGCCTCTGACGCCTCTGGTCTCTGAACCTCTGATCCGCTCTGTAGGGCGGGTTGGCAACCCGCCCCTCCGCCCGGCAAGGCTCTTTTGAAATAAAGGAAACCTGCTCTATGACTCGCGAAGAAATGCCTATCTTCTCTCGTACATTTGATTTCTTAACCTGGCTGCTGCCCGCCACCAACCATTTCCCCCGCGCCCACCGCCATTCGTTCACCCAACGCCTATGCAGAAAGGGCGTATGCTATACGCCCCTACCCAGGCGTCGAATCGTAGGGGCGTATTGTATACGCCCAATATGTGTCTATTTGGGCCAGCATTCAGCATGACCCGATTGTTTTCTTAAACGTAGTCGTTCACTCCCCCCGTAGGTTGAGCCTGTCGAAACCGGTTCCCTTCGACAGGCTCAGGGAGCGGGGGTGAATGGTTACTCTTAAACACTACTCCGCCCGCCCCACGTAGATACGCCCAAAATTGAAACCGTCCTTGAGCCTTTTTTGACCATTGACCGTTTGCCCGCTTGCTGCTAGAATTTGGCCTTGCACTGCCGAAGTGGCGAAACTGGCAGACGCGCTACGTTCAGGGCGTAGTGAGCAATACGCTCATGAGGGTTCAAATCCCTCCTTCGGCACTTAAAACGGCCCAGCCAATGTTGTCTGGGCTGTTTTTATTTCGCCAGAAAGCATAGGCTTGCGGAGTTGCCACATGACAAAAGTCTACAAGACTTTTGTCATTTCTTCGGCGGCGCGTACGTCCTGAACAAGCTCAAAATCTGCGTAATCTGTGACGCAAAATGGGCGGGTTGCCAACCCGCCCTACTAAATCTGCGTAATCTGTGATGGAAACGTGGTGGCATTGAGAAATCTGGCACAATCGGTATAATGGGCGGCGGCAGGAACGTTGGGTTCTTCCTGGCAGTTTGTCGGAAAAGTCTTTAATAGCCCGCTGATGACGCTGATAAAGCGCAGATTGGACGGATTCATCAGGACTAAATCGGCTCTTATCTGCGGCCTTCTGCGTCACGCAGTCTTCCTGCGCCACGCAGCGTCCCATTTTTGTGGTTCTCCGACAGGCTGCTAGTGTCCTGTCAGCCATGATTTGATAGATTGGTTCAATCTGGGAGATTGAACCAATCTAATCCATCATTTTATTTTTGACGGAACACCAGACGCTTTTGGTGGATAAGGTGCAGATTTCAGGATGGGCGCGCTGCCTGGTTTAGGGCGGAACAGGCGTGATAGCCGGCAGCGCGCATTGCGCCAGAGAGGAAACAATCTATGAATATTCTCACAATAACGGGTGTGGTGGTTGTACTCACCATTCTGGTGGGGGCGGCGCTGGCGGCGGTTTTTGGTTTTGCCGGACGGGTAGTGACCAGCGCGCAGGCTGAACAAGAGCAAGAGAAAAGCAGCTACAACCCGGCCCTGACCAGGGGGCATAAGATTCCGGTGACGGCGGACTTGGAAACGCAGCGCAAACGGGCGCGGCTGCTGGCTGCGCGGCAGGCGGCGGCGCTGCCCCGCTGGGGAAACATGCACATTTCTGGGCGCAATGAAGTCGTCAAAGCGCCCAGCGCCTTCAAAGGCGTGGCGCAAGACCCGCTGACGGCGGTGAAAATCGCCGAGTTCCACACCTGGCAGGGCGTGCGCACGGGCCCGCCAGCGGCGCAGGCGGCGGCGATGGCGGTTCCAACGGCGGCGGCGCCCGCCCCGGCAGCCGTGAAAGGGCCTGAAGATCTGGTGGCGGGGGTGGATTATGCCGTTATCGAGATAACGGACGCCATGTCGCCGGAGGAAGTGCGTAAGGCGCGCATTGCCAACTCGAAGGCGCGTTCGGCGGCGGCGAAGGCATTGAAAGAAGCGGGGACGGCAGCGGTCGCCCCGGCGGCGGGCGCTGTGGCTGTCGCCCCAACTGCGGCGGCAGCGCCGGCGATGGCAACAGGCGCAGTGCGAGAACCGGTAGCCGGCGTAGATTATGTGGAAATTGCCATCACGGACGATATGTCCCCCGATGACGTGCGCAAGGCGCGCATTGCCAATTCTAAAGCCCGTTCGGCGGCGATGAAGGCGTTTAAGGCGGCCGGCGGGGAAGCGGCTGCGCCGGCCCCGGCTGCACCCGCCGCGCCTGTGTCCCCTGCGGCTGCGCCCGCGGCGGCTGCGTCCGCCCAACCGCTGGCAGTGAATGCGCCGCCGCCGCCCAACTATATAGAGATTACGGACGATATGCCGCCTGACGAAGTGCGCAAGGCGCGTATTGCCAATTCCAAGCTGCGCTCGGAGTATAATAAGGCGTTGAAAGCGGCGGGGATTGACCCCAGTACGGTGGCTTGAGGCATTGCTGGCTTCGCTGTCCAGGCGACTGTCGGGGAAAGAGAGAGGGAACGCAGATTGCGCAGATTACACGCAGATTTAGCTGATTTTCAGGGCTAAAAGAGCCGAAAACGAGCGTCCTGAGAAGTGTCCGGCTTGTTTCTGCGGTAGACTGTTTGGCGCTTGTACTTTGATGATGGCCCGTCTGGCGCTGACCGGACGGGCTTTTTTATAGATGGTGGGGTTTGTGTTAGTTGATTTCCGCATCCGCCAACGGGAATATTTGCTGGCTATCAGCCGCGCTCTGACTTCGGAATTGGATCTGGGGGATGTGCTGCGTATTATTGTGCAGGCGTCGGTGGAGTTTATTTCAGGGCGCGCCGGCATTATTGCCCTGGCTGATCCCCACGAAAAGGTATTCCGCGTGGCGGCGGCGTATGGCATCCCCCGCCACTTGTTGGAGGAGGCTGATTTGCTGCGTCACGGTTTGCCCTATGATGAAGGGCAGGAGCGGCAAGCCATCCCGCGGCTGACGGAAGTGGTGGAGACGCTGGCGCAAACGGCCGATATTGGGCTGACGCAGGTCATCCGGCTGCCCATGTTGAGCGGCGACGCGATGGTGGGCATGATTTACGTTTTCCAGGCCGGGCAGCATCTGCTCAGCCCGGATGCGCCGAATCTGCTGCAAAGCTTCGCCGACCAGGCGGCGATTGCCGTCAAGAACGCTCGCCTTTATCAGGAAATCATTGCCGAAAAGCAGCGGTTGGATGCTATTCTGGAACAAAGCGCCGACGGCGTGATGATTTTAGACGCGCATTTGCGCATCGTGGTGTTCAACAGCGCCCTGAGCCGGATGACCGGCTGGGCCGCGGTGGAGGCAATGGGCGAGCCGCACGGGCAGGTGATTCGCTGGCACGCCTTAAAGACGAATGTGGACCTGGAGGAAGCGCAGGAAAATGGCTGGCCCCTGCCGGGCGGGGCACATCTGTACGTCGAGGGGGATTTGCGGCGGGCGGATGGCAGTCTGATCCGGCTGGGCATCACGTATGCGCCCGTGCTAGACTTGCGCGGGCGGCTGGTGAATATTGTGGCGAATGTGCGGGACTTGACTCGTTTTAAGGAAGAGGAGGAACTGCAAAAGACGTTTATTTCGGTGATCAGCCACGAGCTAAAGACGCCTGTTTCGATTATTAAGGGATATGCCGGCACGCTCCGCCGCGTAGACGCCGACTGGCCCGGCGAAGTACAGCAGGAGTACCTGACCGTCATTGAGGAAGAAGCGGATAATCTGACCGATTTGATTGACAATCTGCTCACCGCTTCCCGGCTGCAGTCGGGTACGTTTGCCCTGGATAAGAGCGGCGATTTGTATTTGCCGGCAGTGGCCCAGGCAGTTGCCCGTAAATTCAGCGCCCAAACGCAAAAACACACCTTTAAGATAGAATTTCCCGAAGAGTTTCCCATCCTCAACGGGGATGAACGGCGGCTGACGCAAGTTTTTAACAACCTGATCAGCAACGCCATCAAATATGCGCCGGCAGGCGGCATGATTCGCATATCTGGTACAATTCATACCGATTATGTCACCGTATCGGTGCGCGACGAAGGGATTGGCATTCCCATACACCAGCAGCACCGTATCTTTCAGAAATTTTCGCGGCTGGACAATGCGCTCAGCCGCCAGGCGGAAGGCACAGGTTTGGGTCTTTATTTGACCAAAGCCATTATCGAGGCGCACGGCGGCAGCATCTGGTTTGAAAACAACAGCGACAGCGAACCAGGTGAACCCGGCATAACCTTTACCTTTTCCTTGCCCTTGCCATGACGTTTTGTGACTGCAACGTTTCGTTGCCATGCAGCAGCGAACGGGGCGCTTATCAGCCTGTCTGCCAGTCCGCGCGGGCCAGGCTCTCAAAGAGAGAATATGTTAACACAACTGAATTGTCCCCAATGCCGCGTCCCGTTTACCGCGGAGGTTTTCCAGATTGTAGACGTGGGCCAGATGCCCGAACTCAAGCGGATGCTGCTCAGCGGGCGGCTGAATGTGGCTGTCTGCCCCAACTGTGGTTTTAGCGCCCAGTTGGGCACGCCGCTGCTGTATCACGATCCGGCCCACGAACAGTTCATGGTGTTTGTGCCTATGGAACTGAACCTGTCCCACACGGAACAGCAGCGGGTGATTGGCGACCTGGTGCAGCAAGCGATGAACCAGACGCCGCCGGAAAAACGACGCGGCTATATGCTGCAAGCGCAAACCATCCTGACCTACCAGACGTTGATCGAGAAGGTGCTGGAGACGGAGGGCGTCACGCCAGAGATGATGGCGCGGCAGCGGCGGCAGGGGGAACTGCTGCAAAAGCTGTCTACTGCCAGCCGCGACGTGGCAGATATTTTGCTGCAAGACAACGCCAGTTTGATTGACGAGACGTTTTTCGCCATGTTGAGCAGCGTGCTGCAAGCGTCTACGGAAAGCCAGGACGCGGAACAGACGCTTAAGCTGACTAACTTGCAGGCGCGTCTGTATCGGGAAACAGAGGTGGGCCGGCAGCTAGAAAAACGGCAGGGAACGCTGCATCGCTTTCGCCAGGCGGCGAAGAAGCAAGGCGGTTTGTCCCCCGAACTGTTGTTAGCCTACGTGGTGCAGCATCAGCAAGATGACGCCCTGGTGGATGGGTTGGCGGCGGTGGGGCAGGCGGCGTTGACTTATACGTTTTTTAGTTTGTTGACCCAGGAGATTGAGGCGCGGGAGAGTGCCGGCAATCAAACCGAAGCCGCCCGTCTGTCCCAAATCCGCAGCCGCCTGCTGGAGGTGCAAGCCGCCGTCCAAAGAGAATCAAAAGCCATCATGGATCAGGCCAGCCAGGTGTTGAGCGCCATCCTGACTGCGCCCGACCGGCGGGCGGCGGTGCAGGAACGGCTGCCCGAAATAGATGAAGCTTTCATGTATCTGTTGTCGTCCACGTTGGCTCAGGCAGAACAGGCGGGCGCGGCAGAGCAGGCTGCCGCCTTAAGCGAGGTGCGAGACCTGATCCTGGAAGAAGTGGAGAACCAGACGCCGCCCGAAATCCGCTTCCTGGAGTCGTTGATGCAGGCAGAAACGGAAGCGGCGCAGCGGGAAATTCTGGCGGCGAACTCCCATCTCGTCTCTGCCGATCTGGTCAACATTTTGCGCATCCTGGCGAACCAGACCGAACAGGCTGGCGATGAGCAAACCACTGAGCAGATTAAGAAGTTGGAGAAACTCGTGGCTGGCTATTTGCAACAGTAATCCGATTTGGCTCTCGTTCCACGCTCGGCGTGGAATGCGTCATAGCGACGCTCTGCGTCGCCTGGAACGCAGAGCGTCTGCAGGGCGGGGAACGAGGCCGGTCTCTTTAACCGCCTATCGGGCCTGCAAAGCGGGCAAAAAGGCATCGGCGCCGGGCAAATTTTGGCG
>JAGVTM010000349.1:10364-14038 GCA_019136785.1 Chloroflexota bacterium
GCAATTTTGGGCGCAGATGCGCCCAAAATTGCCCATAAAAATGGGCCATTAGTGTGGCTCGTTGTCCAGGCGGAAGCCGTGACCGCGCACGGTGACGATATAGTTGTAATCATCCACTTCCGCCAGACGGTCGCGCAGGCGGCGCACCAGGGCGTCAATAGCCTGTTCGGAAACGCCGCTGCCGCCTGTGCCGGGCCAGACTGCTTCCACAATCATGTCCCGGTCACAAACGGCGCCATGGGCGTCGTACAATGCTTTTAACAGCCGAAATTGAGCCAGCGACAGCGGCGGGTCCAGCGGTTCATGGTTGATCAATACCGAACGCTGCGCCTCATCGAGCACCAGGTTTTGGGGAGCCGTTGGCGGTTCAAATGTGAGGGGGACTGTGGCGTCAGTCCCCACAAACAGCAGCTTGACGCATAGGGCGATCTGAATCTCATCCCCATCTTGCAGCCGTACTGAGCCTTTGACTTGTGTGCCGTTCAAATGCGTACCGTTCTTGCTGTCGAGATCGTGCAGGATGTAACTGCTGCCTTCCCTGGTAATTTTGGCATGGTAGCGGGAAACCTGGCGCTCTGGCAGCGCAATCTGGCAGTCGCTGCCCCGACCAATCATGATTTCGGCGGCGTCTAGCGGCCATTGTTGGCCCGCCAGCTCTCCTTCGCGCGTAATAAGTACGGGTTGTTGGTTCATGATCTCCTCAGCTAGTTAGGGTTTACGAAGTCGGGCATACCCGGCATCCTGGCGCTAAAATTGCCCATGAAAGCCGGCTTTATTCCTGCCGGCAGTGAGGTTAATGCCTGCCGCGGTCAAACAGAAAGCCGCCAGCCCGATGTCCGTATATAATAAAGCGTAAGGCATAAAACGTAAAATGCTTCTGCGCAAACAGGTTTGTAAACTTTGTTACCGCCATTACCAGACAACAGTATTCTACGCAAACGATACAAGCTGACCAACGTGGTGGGGCAGGGGGGGATGGGCAGCATCTACCGCGCCGAGGATTTGCGCCTCCCTGGTCGCCTGTGCGCCATCAAGGAAGTGCAGCCTGATCGCAGCGCCGGGCCGGCGGCGGCGGCGCAAATGCAAAACCAGTTCTTGCAGGAAGCCAGTATTCTGGCGCAGTTGGACCATCCCAACCTGCCGAAGGTTTCCGACTTTTTCCAGGAGAATGACCGGGATTATCTGGTCATGGATTTTGTGCCCGGCCGGGATTTGAAGGAGATGCTGGCAGAGAGCCAGCAGAACGATCTATACCTGGAAGTCAGCGTGGTGATTGATTGGGCGCAGCAAATTATGGACGCTTTGGCTTACCTGCACCGCCAAAATCCACCTGTGCTGCACCGGGACATCAAGCCTGCCAACATTAAGCTGACGCCGGACAACCGTATCAAGCTGGTTGATTTTGGTCTGGTCAAACTGATGGCGGGCGACGACTCCCGCACCATTACGGTGATCCAGGGGCGGGGGACGGCGCTGTATACGCCGCTGGAGCAGTATGGCGGCGACAGCGACCATACCGACGTGCGTTCCGACATTTATGCGTTGGGGGCCACGTTGTACCACATGCTGACGGGGGCGCCGCCTCCCTCTGCCAAAGAACGCTTCTTACAGGCGGCTGCCTTGCGCCCGCCGCGCACGCTCAATCCGCACATTCCCCTGCATGTGTCGGATGCGGTCTTATGGGCTATGGCTATGCACCCCGACGACCGGCCCGAAAATGTGATGCAGTTTCGCCAGGTGTTGTTGGGGCAGGCGCGCCGCCCGGAACAGGGGCGCATCCGCCCCGCCCCGTCGCCATTTGTGGCGGCTTTGATCGAAAATCGCAACGCGCTGCTGTTGGCGGGCGGCCTATTTTTGCTGGCGGCGCTGTTGACCCTGCTGTGATGGGGATGGGCAGCAGGCAACTGAAAGCGCGCTCAGGAATTTGCTACGGCGGATGCCGGCAGCAGCCACAGCCAGGCGGCGCCGCGCAAAATCGCCCAAATGCGTAACCTGGCAACAAATTTGGTTTTATACAGGGCAAAGCACTTGACAGGTGTTGCAGGTGTCGTTATATTTTGCTGTAGTTCCTCATTGTAAAATCGTGTCTGGCGTTTAAGACCGCTATTTCCTCAAGGAGACCGTAGATGGCAAGTGTATCCTATCGCAATGTGGTAAAGAGCTTTGGCGACGTCAATGTCATTAAGAACATGAACATTGAGATTGCCGACAAAGAGTTCGTGGTGTTTGTAGGCCCTTCTGGCTGCGGCAAATCTACCAACCTGCGTATGTTAGCCGGGTTGGAAGAGATCACGGCGGGCGAAATCTTGATTGGCGACCGCATCGTCAACGATGTGCCGCCTAAAGATCGGGATATTGCCATGGTGTTTCAGTCGTACGCGCTTTATCCACATATGAGTGTGTATGACAATATGGCTTTCGGCTTGAAGCTGCGCAAAGTAGACAAGGCGGAGATTGACCGTCGCGTGAAAGAAGCGGCGGAAATTTTGGGCTTGGGGGCGCTGCTAGATCGCAAACCCAAGGCGCTCTCCGGCGGGCAGCGCCAGCGTGTGGCGGTGGGCCGGGCTATTGTGCGCGAGCCGGCTGTGTTCTTAATGGACGAGCCCTTGTCCAACCTGGACGCCAAATTGCGCGTGACGGCGCGGGCGGAGATTTCCAAGCTGCATAAGCGTTTGGGAACCACGTTCATTTACGTCACCCACGATCAGGTGGAGGCCATGACCATGGGGGACCGTATTGCCGTTTTGCACGCGGGCGAATTGCAGCAGATTGATCCGCCGCGGGTGCTGTATGAAGAGCCGCACAACGTGTTTGTGGCTGGTTTCATCGGCAGCCCCAGCATGAACTTCTTTGAAGCGACCCTGGTGGCGGAAGAGGGCAATTTGTATGTGGATACGGGCGACTTCCGCGCTATGGTGCCGGCACAGCGCAAATCCATGTATGGCAATTACGTGGGTCGCCGCGTGATCTTTGGCATGCGTCCAGAGCATATCCATGCCGCGAACTTTGCCCCGCCCAGCATCACGCCCTCGTCGCTGCAAGGCACGGTAGAAGTGGTGGAACTGTTGGGGCATGAACTCCATTTGTACGTGAACACAGGTTCCCGCAGCATGGTGGCTATTGTGGACACGCGCTCCGGCCCCACCATTGGCGGTCGTGTATCCCTGGTGATGGACATGGGCAATATGCACCTGTTCGACAAGGATACCGAGGTAGCCATTCGTTAACGGCTGAAATCGCCCTAAACCTGTCCTACCGCCGAAAAACGCCAGGTTGTGCAGGAGGCGTTGTTGACCCTCATCGTCTGTCGTAAGTGATGTCTGTGCCGGCAGAGCGCAGGCGACCCTCCTCTTTGTTTGCAGAGGGAATGGGGTGTAGACCGGCGCAGGCGTAGAAATTCTTTGCTCATTGCCATAGACGGTTCGTTGAAAGGCCGCTGTCTGCAAGACAGCGGCTCTTTTTTTGGCAGCCGGGCAGCGCGGCGCTGACGATAAGATGAAAGTAATTAACTGTCCGTAAATATACTGGTGAAGGCCATAATCTGACATTTTTCTCTCTGGTAGGAATGTCAATTTATGCCCTTGGTGAGTATAACGTTGGTTGGCGTGTTTGTGGCGATTATTGCTATCCTGGCAACAATGCCGCCGAATGGCTCGACCATTGCCGCGGAACCA
>JAGVTM010000550.1 GCA_019136785.1 Chloroflexota bacterium
AATTTGGCTGCCGCCAGACGGGGCATCATAGCCGCGCGATCCTCATCTACGCCGCGCCATTCCCGCGCCACCTCAAACAACAACGCCCGCGCCGCCTGCAGCCCCAGGTCTAGATCGCCAATTTGCCGTTGAATCTTGGGCAGCGTGGCAATGGGCTGGCCCAGCGCCGTCGGCGTGCGCTCCAAAGCAAACTGAATGACAGCGCGGCGCGCCGCCAGCGCCGCCCCCAGGTAGATAGCCGACATCACCATGGGAAACCAGACGTTAGGCTGCGACCGTTCCCCCTGCTGAATCAGGTTTTCATGGGGCAGCATAACGTCGTGAAAATAAACGTCGTGGCTGTCGCTGGCGCGTAAACTAAGCGACTCGCTCCACGTCTCTTGCCATTCAATCCCTGGCAATCCCTGCGGGATCAGCATAACGCCATTGCCGCCCTGTACGCTCAAACGCACCAACATATGCGTCAAATGGCGTCCACCTGTCGTCCAGGTCTTATGACCGTTGACGACCCAACTGGCCCCATCGGGCATCAGGTCGGCATGCGTCTGGAAGGCGCCCCCGCGCGATGGGCTGCCCAGCGCCGGCTCGCTGGCGACGGAGTTAAACAACGCCCCTTCAGCCACAGCTGCCTGGCAGAACCGGGCAAAGACAGCTTCATCCCAGGCGCGCACTTCGCGTTCATGCCCAAAGATATGAAGCTGCATGCCGGCAACCAGCGCCGAGGATGGGCTGCCCTGCGCCAGTTCCAACTGCGCCGCCAGGCAGTCTGCCAGGGATAGTCCCTGCCCGCCATAGGCGGCAGGAATGCTCAGAGTCAAATAGCCTGATTGCCGCAGCGCGTCCACATCTTCTGGCGGCAGCTTGCCTTGCCTGTCGGCGACATCGGCGCGGGCGGCAAAATCACGCGCCAGAGCGCGCGCCACTTGCAAGAAAGGGGTATCGGTAACGTTCATAGGAGGAAAACTCGCTTAAAATTCAAACGCCATCTGCTGCAAGGTGGGCGGAGTCAGTTTGGTGACTGCCACACCCAACAATCGCACGGGCTGACCTGCGGGCCAATACTCCTGCCAGATGGCATGAGCCAGACTAAAAATGTCGGCGTCCGACGTAATGCCGGCATTGACCGTCTTCTGCCGCGTAAAAGTGGTGAAATCGGGCCAACGAAACTTGACCACGACTGTGTGCGCCGCCAGCCCTTCCTGGCGCAGCGATTCGCCAATCTGGGCGCACATCAATTGCAACTGCTCCTGCAAGAATTGGGCTGCCCGCATATCCTGATCAAAGGTGCGTTCCGCGCTGATGGAGCGAGCCGGGCCCCGCTCGGAGATCACGGCGCGCTGGTCAACGCCTTGCGCCCGCGCTTGCAATTCCTCAGCATGATTGCCCACCGCCGCGCGCACCAAAGTCAGGTCTGCCTGCGCCAGTTGCCCGCAGGTAGCTATGCCTAGCTGTCCCAGTCGCTCGGCAGTGCGCGGGCCAATGCCCCAGATGACGCGCACAGGCAGCGGAGCCAAAAAAGCGGCTTCTGTGCCCGGCAAAACAATGGTTCGCCCTTCCGGCTTGTCTTGCTCCGAGGCGACTTTGGCTACCAGTTTGCTGGTGGCCAGGCCAACGGATGCCGGCAATCCCGTTTCCGACTTCACCTGCTGCCGGATGGTATCGCTGAGACGAACGGGCGCACTCTGTTGGCTGAGATCAATATACGCCTCGTCCACGCTTACCTGTTCCAGCGGCCCATACTCCGCCAGAATGAGCATGATCTGTTGCGAACACTCTTGCACGCGCTGGCGGTTCACGCCCACAATCTTCAACGCCGGGCAAAGCTGCACCGCCTGGCTGGTGGGCATGGCTGAACGAACGCCAAAAGCGCGCGCTTCATAACTGGCGGACGCCACCACGCCGCGCTGCTGCGGTTTGCCCCCAACCACCAGCGGTATGCCGGCATCTTCTGGATGCTCCAGCAAATGCACATTCACATAGAAAGCATCCATATCCACGTGAAGAATGGCGCGGGGCCAGCCTGACGGTTTTGACATTCACCAACCTTACGCTTATAATCCGGTCACTTATTGAAAATGTTTATCATTATCAGTTTAGCACAACAAGGATGACAACGCATACCTGGCTGCAAATGCTTGACGATCAGGGGTATCGCCTGACCCACCCGCTGCGGGCGGTAGTGGCTGTGCTGGTGGCGGCAGAGCGGACGCTGGCGCCCACTGAGATTTATGACCTGGCGCGCGTCGCATACCCCCGCCTGGGCCTGACGACGGTCTACCGCTCGCTGGAGAAATTGGAGGAAGCGGGCCTGATCCAGCGTGTGCACCAGCCGGGTGGCTGCCACGCCTACGTGGCGGCAGTCAGC
>JAGVTM010000418.1 GCA_019136785.1 Chloroflexota bacterium
GCCAGCAGTTTTACGAAGCCCTGCCCACTTTTTCGGCGCCGCCAACCACAGCCGCGCCCGCCTCGGGCGCTTTCGCCCAGGCTTACCAGAGATTGGCGGCCGCTGGCGCCGAACAGATATTGTCCCTGCACGTTGCCGGCAACCTCAGCGGTATGCTCAATGCCGCCCGCCTGGGCAGCGAGGAGGCTGCTGGCGTCCCGGTTACCTTGTTTGATTCCGGCCAGCTTTCCATGGGCCTGGGCTGGCTGGCTATCGTGGCTGCTCAGGCTGCCCGCGCCGGACACACCATGGCCGAAATCACGACGCTGCTGCGCCAGACGCAGCTCCGTACCCATGTCTTTGCTTTGCTCGATACCCTGGAATTTCTGCGGCGCAGCGGGCGCGTCAATTGGGCGCAGTTTGGGTTGGGTTCTCTGCTGAGCATTAAGCCCATTGTCAAAATGCACCAGAGCGTCCTGGACATAGAACGGATTCGCACCTATCGCCGCGCCTGGCAGCGCCTGCTGGATATGTTGGCGCAGTCAGCCCCGTTATCCCACCTGGCTGTGGTGCATACACACGCCCCTTCTGCCGCTGAAGCCCTATGCGCAGCCGTGCAGGACTACCATCCTGCTGGCGCGCTGCCGCCGCTTGTCGAAGTAACCCCAGCTATTGGCTCGCATATTGGCCCTGGGGCTGTGGGATTTGCCTGCATTCGCGCAGCCTGACCCTTCCTTGCTGAACCTGCGCCTGGGAGCGCGGTCGGGTTGACGGGCGTCGCACGAACCGACCACAAACATTATGTCACGATCCTTCAAAAGACTCCAACGTGTATTGAAACTGGAAGCTCAACAAGGCTTCCAAAACAAAGCCGTCGTCGGCGGTATGCGCCAGCTTGCCACCTTTTGGGTGACCCAGGCGCGCGAAGAAGCCGTGGATGAAGCCGATCTTGCCCTGGTGGAGCAAACGGCTGAAGCCCTCATTGGGTATGATCGCCTGCCTGGGGTATCCAGACGGGCGGCACTGGTCGAGAACCTCTTGCAGCGCATTGAAACCCGCGAACAGCGCGTGGCGCGCAGCGCGCCTGCGCCATCTCCTTCGAGACCTGAACCTGCGCCGCCGTCGTCAAAGCCTGAACCTGCGCCGCCGCCGCCCCCTACCGACAAATCCCTTCCACGCCAGCAGCCTCCTGCCCGGCAGAAACCTGCCCCGGCGACGAAGGTAGCTGCCCCCGCTGTTGAGGTTGTGGCTGAGGCGGTAGCCCCCCAGGTTGCTGCCGATCCGGCGCGGCTGGCTCAACCGGTCACGGCGCTCAAAGGGGTGGGCGGCAAAGTGGCGGAACAGTTGGCTCGTCTGGGCGCGACCACCATTAACGACCTGCTTTTCCTTTTCCCCCGCCGCCACGACGATTACAGTCTGATGAAACCCATCAACCGTCTGCAATATGGCGAGCAGGTGACCGTCATTGGCACTGTCTGGGAAGTGCGCGCCCGCCGTACCCGCACAGGTGATGTCGTACAGGCTTTAGTCAGCGATGGTACAGGTCAGGTCCAGGTAACGTGGTTTAACCAATCCTGGCTGGTATCCCAACTCAAAGCGGGGATGCAGATCGTTCTCAGCGGCAAAGTAGAACAGTTCATGGGTCGCCCCGTTTTCAACGCGCCAGCCTGGGAGCCTGTCGCTACGGAGCCATTGAAGACGCGCCGCATTGTGCCTATCTATCCGCTGACTGAGGGGCTGCGCGCTTACAAAATACGCCAGATTATGCACCAGGCGATCATGGAATACGCGCCATTTTTGCCCGATCCTGTGCCGGCATCTATCCGGCAACGCCATCGCCTCTTAACGCTGCCCCAGGCTATCCAGCAAATGCACTTCCCCGATGAGCAGGACACGCTGCATCAGGCGCGCCGCCGTCTGGTTTTTGACGAACTTCTCTTGCTGCAATTAGGCATGTTGGGCCAGCGACGGCTGTGGCAAAGCCAGCCAGGCAGCCCTATAGCCGCGGCAGAGACGGTTCTGGATGCCTTTATGAGCAGCCTGCCCTTTACCCTGACCGCGGCGCAGCAGCGCGCCATTGACGAAATCCGCGCCGACATGAGCCGCGCCCTCCCCATGACCCGCCTGCTGCAAGGAGACGTGGGCGCGGGCAAAACAGTGGTAGCCGCGGCGGCTATGGTCATTGCCGCCCAGGATGGCGGGCAGGCGGCTATGATGGCCCCCACCGAAATCCTGGCCGAACAACATTATCAGGGGCTTAGCCAGACGCTATCCCCCCTGGGCTACCAGGTGGGGTTGCTGACAGGCAGCACCAGCGGCAGCGAACGGGCGCAGTTGCTAGACGGGCTGGCAAATGGCGACGTCCACATTTTGATTGGCACGCAC
>JAGVTM010000051.1 GCA_019136785.1 Chloroflexota bacterium
CCTTTGACCTGATGGTGCTGCGTGTCTTTCCCGATCGTATTGAACAGCGTCGCGCAGAAGTGTCACGTTTTGCCAATTGCCCGCCCGTGCGTATCCCCCCTGATACCATGACGCCTAAGTACCACGATGCCCAGGGCAGGAGCGACCCGTACGCGCAGATCGACATATCCTCACAGATTCCCGCTCGGGACCAGTATGACAAAGAGAATTACCGCGAAGACGGTTTTTAAGGCCAAACAAGGCTGCGGGTTTGACAAAGCGGGGCACCGTCTGTACCATTCTTGTTAAAAACAGGGGGGGCACACACGAAAAACGGTCGCGATCCAACTCTTCCCGTGGCAGAGATTCGTCCTGAACAGGGCAATACGGTTGAAGGGGTTGACCTTATACTGGATGCCTGGCGCGCCAGAGCAACGCATATCGTTGTGCTGGTGGTCGGTTTCTCTGCTCTGCCTATTGCCGTATTTGGCCTGAGCGGCCGCGCTTTCACGCTGGCCTGGCCGTTGCGCATTTTCAGCGTTGTTCTGTTTTGCCTGATATTGCTGGCCATGGCACTGCCTCGCCGTCACCACCACCTGCGCGCTGGCTTGCTGCTGGGCGATCTGGCGGCCTTTGCTTTTCTGCAACTGGCCGTTACGCAGTTGAGCGGTAGCGGTCGTCTGTCATTGGCGGCCTTGCCGTTATTGGCGCTGGTGCTGGTCGGCCCACGCGCCGGCTGGCTGTTTGCTGCCATGTCTGCCCTGGTTTATGTGATAACGGCAGCGTTGCACTATGCTGGCTGGCTGGGGGGTTGGGCGATTCCCATGACAGGAGAGCCGACGGTCGCATATTGGTTGCTGCAGGGGATACGGCTGGTCAGCAGCATGCTGATGCTGCTGGTGCTGATGACTCTGTTCAATGCGTTACAGAGGCGCACGCTGATCAACGAGCGGCAGGCCTTGCGTGACCTGGAGTTTGAGACGGCCTCGCGCCTGCGCCTGGAACAGGAAGTTGCCAGGGTGGGCGAGGCAGAGCGTTGCAAGCTGGGCGCCGAATTGCATGACGACCTCTGCCAGCGGCTCACCGCCGCATTGCTGGCCTGCACTGCTGCGGTTGGTCAGGCGGCAACCGGGGCGCGGTTGGATGAGTTAATAGCGCAAATGCGGGAGATGCTGGAGGCAGCCCTGGAGAGCGCCCACAATGTGGCGCACGGGCTTTGTCCGCTATGCATGGACCAGGGCGGTTTGGCGCAGGCATTGGCGCAACTGTGCCAGGGTGTGCAGGAGCGTGACAAAATACCATGCCTTTTCAGTACTGCTGGTGATTTGCCGCCGCTAGGACGGGAAGCGGCCATTCACCTTTATCGCATTGCCGGCGAGGCGGTAGCCAATGCCGTGCGGCACGCGCACTGCCGGCGCATCACTGTTTCATTGGCGCGCGAAGATGATTGCATTGTAAAGCTCCGCATCAGTGACGATGGGCGCGGCATGCCGCAAAAATACGACAGCAGTTCCCGCTTGGGATGTTCCATAATGGCTTATCGTGCCGCTCTGGTGGGGGGCACACTACAGATATTGTCAGAGCCTGGCAGGGGGACAACCGTCACCTGTCGGGCCTCACTGAAAGCTGGTGCGCTATGAGTTGCGGCAACCGGATAGTTCTGATTGATGATCACCCCATGGTGCGCGCGGGTCTGGTGCAACTGCTCCATGGAGCCGGTCACAAGGTGGTGGGGCAGGCCGGTGGCTGGAGCGAGGCCATGGTGCGCCTCAACACCACCGCCGCCGATATCGCGCTGCTTGATCTGGCACTTGATGGCGAAAGCGGCCTGGGGCTTATAACGGCTTTGAAAGGTCTTGGTTTGCGCGTTCTGGTGTACACCATGCACGACGAGCCGTATACCGTCAGCCAGGCATTGACGGCAGGAGCCAGCGGTTTCGTCACCAAGCGTGAGACGGCGCAGTCGTTGCTGGCGGCGGTGGAGGCGGTCGCGCGTGGTGAACTTTACCTCAGTCCGCGCGCCGACGCGGCTATGCGCATGGCCGCGCCGGAGGCGGAGCTGACGGGCCAGCAATTGCGCATCTATCAGTTGCTGGGGCGCGGTGTGGCAAATGAAGACATTGCTGAGCAGCTTGGAATCAGCGTCCGCACGCTGGAGTCATACTGCGTGCGCATTATGGACAAGCTGGGAGTTGGCGGAATGCGCGAGCTACGGCAGAAGGCGATCAGCGACGCCGTCATACTTGATGGCTAAGGCGCGCCTTACAGCACCGGGCTCATGAGGTTGAAAAAGTTCTCCAGGTAGCGCGCATAGAGCGGTCGCCGCCGCCAGGCGGTCAGGGTGATTTCCTCAGCGCAGGAAAAATCGCCCAGTAGGGTTTGT
>JAGVTM010000250.1 GCA_019136785.1 Chloroflexota bacterium
TCTTTTTTCTCCATAGGTGTGACGCAATCCTGATAGCTTACTGTATCATGCCGGCAGCAGCAAATGCAAGTCGCCGAATTCATGCCACAAATAGCCAGTCCGCACGGCTTCGGCGTAAGCCTGGCGCAGGTGAGGCAGACCAGCCAGGGTTTGCAGCAATGTCAAATGCGTGGCGCGTGGCTCGTGCCAGCCTGTGAGAATACCATCCACCGCCCGCAGCCCGCGTTGGGGCGTGATCACCAGTTCTGTCCACCCGCGTCCGGCCTGCACCTGCCCGCTGCGGCTGGTCACGCTCTCCAGAGCGCGTACTGCCGTTGTGCCCACGGCAATGACGCGCCCGCGCCCGCCCGCCCCTTTGACCATGTTAACCAGCCGGGCGCTGGCTGCCGGCACTTCATAATACTCTGGATAAGGCGGCTCGTCCGCTTCCAAGCTGGCGACGCCTGTGTGCAGCAGCAGCGGCGCAAACAGCACCCCCCGCGCCGCTAACTGCGCCATCAGGGCAGGCGTAAAAGCCCGTCCGGCGGATGGCATTTCGGCGCTGCCCATCTGCGTGACGTAAGCAGTCTGGTAATAATCGGAGGGCCAGGCGTCCGGCACGTAGGCGTAGCGAATAGGGCTGCCGTGCTGTCGCAAATAGGCGCTGAGCCTGACGGGAAGTTCCAGGCGGGCAATCCACAAACGCACGTGTCCGGGCTGACCACTGTAAGGGGATTGCAGCACAGCCGCGCCGCCCGCAGGTAGCGTGATACGTTCGCCTGGCGCAGCCGTGAAGAACGGCTGGCTGCCTTTGTCTGCCAGTTGACGCAATTCCACCACCCAGGTCTGCGCCGCCAGCCGGTTAGAAAGGTGTAGCTGCAGCGGCGCGCCGTTGGCGCGTTGTGCCGGCAGCGCCGCGTTCAATGTGCCGCTGGTGTTAATAACCAGCACGTCGCCAGCATTGAGAAAGCAGGGCAGGTCACGGAACTGGCTGTGCACGATGCGGTCAGCCGTCGCGCCTGGCTGCCGGGTAAAATAGGACACCATCAGGCGTACTTCATCCCGCGCCAGGCCCCGCGCTTCCGGCGGCGCGCCGGCTTCCAGGGCCGGCGGCAGATCAAACTCCAGAGAACCCGTCAGGGGCAGCCGCGGACGTGCCAGAACGGGCGCAGATGGCGTGGTCATTGTGTGCAGCATCAAGCCACCTCCACGGCTATCAGGTCGCCTACTGCATAGCGACCGCCAGGTAGTCCGCCGTCCAGCATCCGGCGGAAGCCAGGCACGCTCATTTCTGGCAGGGGACGGTCGCTGATGTCCTCGCCGGGGAAAGCAGCCTGGTGCATGGCTGTGCGCATGTCGCCTGGGTCAACCCAATAGACGCGCCATTCTGGATTTTCCGCCGCCAGCACGTGCGATAGTTGTTCCAGGGCAGCTTTGCTGCTGCCGTAGCCGCCCCAACCGGGGTATGCGGCGATGGCGGCATCGCTGGTGATGTTGATGATTCTGGCATCTGGTTTCAGCGTATGGCGCACAGCCTGCAGCACGCCCAACGGTGCGATGACGTTAACGCGGAAGACCTCCGCCAGGGTGTCAAGCGGGTAATCGAGCAGGTTGGGCTGGGGGCTGGGGCCGAGAATGCCGGCATTGTTCACCACCACGTCTAGCCCCCCCAATTCTACCGCCGCCGCAGCTAATGCCGCGCGGTGTCCCGCATCCGCCACATCCCCTGCCAGGGCAACCACCGTTGTCCATTCGCTCAACGCCGCCCGCGCCGTTTCCAGCGCCGCTACCCCGCGCGCATCAAGCAAAAGCTGCCATCCTTCCAGCGCCAGCGCCCGCGCCAAAGCCAATCCCAACCCCCGCGACGCCCCCGTGATCAAAGCTGTACGTGACCCATTTATTGTCATCATCATCTCCTCCGCAAAATGTAAGCTCAGGACTCTGGCATTGCCAGACGTTATCTAGCCGCTGCCTGAGCTAATCTCCGTTTCTTACATTGCAGTTTAGCCTATGCCTGGCGCAGGTGGATTGATCGGGAGACGTGTTTGTTTCCCCGGCAAAAGGGCAAATATCCACCTGCCCGAAAGGACAGGGGGCAACTGCTATTTGAGGTTTGGTGAGAAGAATTGGGAGACGTGAGTTGCCATGATATACTTTACTTAAGAGACGTCGCTCTTATCAACTTGTACAAACCCAAAATTATGAATTTTCAACCCACTCTTTTTGTGACTGACCATAAGGATGCCTACAAGCAAATCCGCAATTTCCTTGCCGGGCAGTTTATAGGTGCAACGCGCGACCGCGCCTTATTGGCGGAAGTAGCCAAATGTCTCTTCTGCAAAGTGTATTTGCAGACCCACCAAGACGAGATCTCTTCT
>JAGVTM010000106.1 GCA_019136785.1 Chloroflexota bacterium
GCCCGATCTTTGGCCATCGCTTTTTGCAGCAACGCATCCAGCACCGCTGGAATATCCGGGCGCAAGTCACGCGCTGGCGGCGGCATAATGCCTTTCAAGTGGGTCGTCACCGCTTCCGTCAAATTCTTGAAGCGGAAAGGCGTGGCATTGGTCAGCAGTTCATACAACACCACCCCCAACGCATACAGGTCAGAGCGTCCATCCACCACTTCCACGCCCTCGCACTGCTCTGGCGACATGTAAACAGGGGTGCCCAGCGTTGTGCCTGTCAGGGTCAACCGCTCGCCTTCCAGCACTTTAACCAGACCAAAATCCGTCAGAATAGCGCGAAAGGGCGCATCTCCCTCTTCTGGCGGACGATCCAGTTTCTTTAAGATGATGTTCCCTGGCTTGACATCGCGGTGGATCAGGCCCCGCTGGTGGGCGTAATCCAGCGCGTCAGCCATCTGCACCCCAATTTGTAGACTCTGCTGCAAGGGCAAGAAGATGCCACGCGCCTGCAGCCGCCCCAGGTGGGCGCGCAGGCTGCCGCCATCAATGTGCTCCATGGCAATGTACAGCCCCTCAGTAGAGTCGCCGAAGTCGAATATCTTGACGATAGAGGGGTGATCCAATCGCGCCACTGTTTGCGCTTCTTTGGTCAAACGGGCGCGAAATTCAGGCAGGCGGGCAAATTGAGCGTGCATGAACTTGATCGCCACCGTGCGGCCCAGGTTCAAGTCGCGGGCGCGGAACACTGTGCCCATGCCACCGTCTCCTAGCAGCGCTTCTAACTGGTAATGTCCTATTTGCTTGCCGATCAAGTCACTATTCATGCCAAACCTGAACCTTCTTGCTCATCCCTGCCTATGCGCTCTGGCGCACGCCCTGGCGCATTATTTCTTCCAAAGCGCCCAGCAGCAGCTCAATTTCATTTGGGCCCACCCAGTAATGCGTCACAACGCGGAAGTGGCGCTCGCTCTCAGCGCCGATCCAGATGTTTGCCTGCCGCAGTTGGGCAGCGATTTGGGGCGCGCTCAAGGTGACGTCGGGCGACAGGTAAAAGAAAACAATGTTGGTACGCACGCGCTCCACGTCCACCTGTATCCCCGAAATAGAAGCCAGACCGCGCGCCAACAAAGCCGCGTTTTCATGGTCTTGGGACAGGCGATCCACCATCTCCGTCAGGGACACTATGCCGGCAGCCGCCAGCACCCCCGCCTGCCGCATTCCCCCACCCAATATCTTGCGTATGCGCCGCGCCTGACGCACAAAGGCTGCTGAGCCGCATAACAGCGAACCCACCGGGGCGCACAATCCCTTGCTCAGGCAAAAACTGACGGAGTCCACATGCTGCACAACTGCGCGGGCGGGCACGCCCAACGCCGCCGCCGCATTAAACAAACGCGCCCCATCCAGATGCGTGGCTAACCCATGCCGCCGGGCAATGTCACTGACGGCTGCCAGGTAATCCAGGGGCACTGGCGCGCCATTTTTGGCGCCGTAGCTGTTCTCCAGCAAAATAAGACGGCTGCGCGGGCAGTGCGGGTCATCCCAGCGGATGGCAGCTTCGATTTGCGCCAGATCCATGCGCCCAATGGCGTCCGTGGGCAGCGGGTACGGCGTCACGCCGCCCAGAGCAGCCATGCCGCCCGCCTCCCAGCAGAAAATGTGGGCGTCCTGGCCTAAGATGGCTTCGTCCCCCCTGCCGGCATGGGTCAGGATAGCCGCCAGGTTACCCATCGTACCGCTGGCGACAAACAGAGCCGCCTCCTTGCCCACCATCTCTGCCGCCAGCGCTTCTAACTTGTTGACCGTGGGATCTTCCCCATAGACGTCATCGCCTACCGCAGCCGTTAACATTGCCTGGCGCATGGCAGGCGTGGGCCAGGTTACTGTATCTGAGCGGAAATCTATTTTATCCATGCCAGAAGTTTACGTAAGAACGGGAAGAAAGTAAAGACAGCAGTGCGCTTTATTGTCGCAAACACCCCCGCTCTCTATAATCATCCTTGTGAGCATAGGACAGACGGGCCAGCGGCTCCTTTTTCCTGAATGTGAAATACAAGCAGAGATGCCGCGGGTTGCGGTTCCTCCCAGTGAGACGGCAGGCGTGCATGCCGGCAATCTGCACGCAAATGGAGTAAGAAAATGCCTCAAAGAAAAGCGCCCCCCGCGCGCGACGGCAGCAGCGCGGGCCAGATTGGCGTCCGTATTGCTCTGATACTGGTACTGATCGCAGCTGGGGCTGTTCTACTGCTGCGCCAGGTCAATCCCCACCCTGAAGGCGTGAGCCGCGATCAGGCGGTACGGTTAGCGCTAGGGTTAAATGGAGGCAGCGGCATCAGCAGTGACAGCCATTTGCCGCCTGTCGTCGT
>JAGVTM010000247.1 GCA_019136785.1 Chloroflexota bacterium
GGCGCAGGCGCAACGCCTGTGCCGGATGGGTAAAAGTATACCCAAAGGGTCGTAGATGTCAACAAGTGCGCGCTTTCAAACCAGGCGGGCGCGCAGGGGTAATCCCCGCATTTTCTTGACAAAGTGTATTTGTTACACTATAATATTTTCAATTTAGTGTACGGCATACACTTAGGGAGGCGCAATGATAATGAGTCAGGCGCAGCACATCGGGCGAGGACACCGGTTGATGTGCCAGAATAACCAGGACTACGCCGTAACCGGCCAACCCGCCGCCCATACCGGCTTCGGCATCGTCCTGGACGGCTGCGGCAGCAAATATGGCCATGGGCCGCAGGCGACGGCATCAGCCAACGAAGTGGGCGCGCGGCTGCTGGGGCAGTTCATGAGCGGCTGGCTGCAAACAAGCAGCCTGGAACAGGCTGCAGACGAACTAATCGCTAATCTCTACCGGGCCGCACTGAACTTCCTGGCGCAGTTGGCGACTGCCATGCCCCTGGCCAGCGCGGAGGCGCGCGCCCAATTTGTAGCTGCGCACCTCCTTTGTACCGTCGTTGGCTTTGTGGCGCGGCCGCAAGATGCTGTCTTTTTCTGGTCAGGCGACGGCTATCTCTGCCTCAATGACGATGTGATCACCCTGGCAAGCGACAACCGCCCGGATTATCTGGCGTATACCCTGCTGGATGGACAGCCGCGCCCGTTCAGCGCGTTATATGTGCGCCAGCGAGCCGGGCTGACCCGCATAGCGGTTGCCAGTGATGGCTGGCAGCCCGAACTGCTGCGGCAACTGCGCCAGCCGCTCTCCAGTCTGTCCCTGCAGCGCTGGGTAAATCAGCAGGCACAGCCGCGGGGCCAGTTTGAAGATGATGGCGCCATCGCCATTTGCTGGTTAAAAGAGGAACAGCCATGAACACGATTTACATTCAGGGCCGGCGCCTAAAACTGGAGGCAGCCGACCTGATCCAGTCTGGCGGGGAAGGCATGGTGTTTCGCTGGCAAGGGCAGGCAGTGAAGGTGTACCACCAGCCGCAGCCGCAGCACAGCCAGAAGCTGGCGTATTGGTGTCAGCATGGGCTGTCCAGCCAGTTACCTGCCTTGTTTGGCCCCACCACACTGGCACACAATAAGCAGGGGGAAGTGGTCGGTTTTGTCATGCCGGCATTACCTCCCGCCGCCTTCCCCCTGAAACAGCTTGCCAACCCCCATTTCATCGCCCACCACCTGCTCACCCTGCGCCATGCGACAGCCTGGCTGCAGCACGTTCACGCCACGCTGACGCGGCTGCATCAGAGCGGCATGGTGGTAGGCGACCTGAACGACCGAAACATATTTGGACGGCTACCTGCTCCTGATGGTCTGGCGCAGACCTTTTGGGTAGACGTAGACAGCTATCAGTTTGGCGGTTTCCCCTGCCCGGTAGCTCTGGACAGTTTTCTCGATCCCCGTCTGTACGGCATTAGCGATTTCAGCCAGCAGCCCTATTTTTCACCGGCGAGCGACTGGTACGCCTTTTTTGTGCTGCTGGTAAAGAGCCTGCTGCAAGTGCACCCATATGGCGGCGCGCATCATGGTTATAAGACGTTGGCGGCGCGGGCGAATGCCGGCATCACCATCCTCTCCCCCGACGTCACCTATCCACAGCGTGCCCGCCCGTTGGGAGCATTGTCCGATGACCTGCTGCGCCAGTTGGAACTCGTTTTCGCGCAAGGACAGCGCCCGCCGTTTCCCGCCTCACTGCTAAATGACTATGCGCAAAATCTTATCGTATGCGCCCACTGCCGGCAGGCTTATCCCCAAGAACGCGCATACTGCCCCACTTGCCGGCAGCGCCATGCCCCCCCTGCTCCCACCGTGCAGCGCGGCAAACTCACCTTCCGTCTGCTGCTAGATGCTGATGGCGCGATTGTCCAGGCAGGCGTGCTGCGCTCCGGGCAGGTGCAGGCTGTCGTCCGCGCCGGGCAGGCGTACCGGCTGCTGCGCCTGGGAACCAATGGCGTTCAGGAAGACATCTTCCTTTTTCATGGGCAGGCTGATTATCGCTTCGCTTTTTGGGGTCAGCATCTGGCAGTCAATCAGGCGGGCAGCGATCAACTGCTGCTGCTGGCGGCGACGCCCGGCAACCAGGAAATTGTCGCCCGGCTGCAAACAGCCACCTTCCAGAACCAGGCTGTCTTTGCCGCCAGCGACCGGTTTCTCTACCGTCTGGCGAACGGCTATTTGCTGCGCGGTCAATGGCAGCAAGGTCAATTTGTGGAAGCCATCGCCGCCGATGCCCGCCGCCAGCAAACGCAGTTTTGGGCGGCGCCCTGTTCGGGCGCGGCAGCCGGGTTTTATCGTCTGTTCGCCG
>JAGVTM010000545.1 GCA_019136785.1 Chloroflexota bacterium
GACGGCTGGCGGTAAAACGACAGGCAGACCGCCTAAACCAACCGCGGAGAAGGTGTACTGCTCGGCCTGGTTCGTGGTATTGGTCAGCGTTACGTCGTAGACAACCATTTCGCCGTTGCGGGCGAACTGGAGATCGGGTGTAACCACCAGCGACGGGCCTGGCTGCACATCCAGGAGCGCGCTGGTGACATCCTCGCCGCCGCCAGCCAACAGCGCCTGCACCAGCAGGGTATACGACTGGACGTCAGCATCGGCGGGCACGGTTACAGTTAATGGCAGATCAATGCTTTCCCCGCTGGACAGGGTAGCGCTGCTGTCCAGGGCCATCCAGGCTGCTGGCGCGCCTAAAACAGCCAGGTTAATAGTCTGCGTGGTGGGGAAAGCGTTGGTCAGGGTAACTGTGTACACAGCCATAGCGCCTGGCGTCACGCTGCGAGCGTCGGGCGCAATGGTAATGATATGCGGCGCAGAAACATACAGCGGCGGAATCGTTACCACCGTCGTGTTGTTATTGCGCGTAAATTCGATCACCGAACCAGTGGAGATGGCCCGCGCTTCGCCGGGCTGTAGTGCCGGCAGCAGCGTCTGCGTGAGCTGGCTGATCTTTTGTGCCTCGCGATCTTGCTGCGCGTACAGCCAATGCACCTGATCGGCAGACATGCTCACAGGCACAGGCGCCACCGTATCCGTGATGAGCATCGCCCCTGCCAGCGGCAGGTTGTGTTGGATATCTACAAAGAAGGCGTTCCCCTGGGTCGGGGTGGGGGCCTGGCTGCGGAAGGTGTTATACAGCAACCACACAGGCGTCGGATTGGAAGCCACTTGCAGCGCGTCATCCACGCTGACCACGTCGTAGGCGTGTTGGTGCCAGATACGGCGCGTGCCGGCCCAGGTATCGCTGGCCGACTCATACACGCGAATGCCTGTAAAGCTGCCGCCGCAGACAATCACAACGCCGCAGAAGAAGTTGTTGGTAGCCGCCACAATTTCGGCATGCCCGTCTCCATCCACATCTGCCGTCACGGGCAGCTCATACCCCGTAATAGAGGCGTGCGGCGTCTGGAACAGAATGTCGCCTGTGGGCCCGTCATAGATGCGCAAGTAACGTTCGTCCGCATACACCACTTCGGAACGCCCGTCGCCCTGGAAGTCAAAGACCGAGGAACCAGTAAAGCCAGAAGAGTAGTCTTGGGTAACGTCCAGCCACAAGATGCTGCCGTCCGTATCAATCACCGCGTAGTTGCTGTGGCCGGCGATGCCAATTTCGGGCAAGCCGTCTCCATCGAAGTCAGCCACGGTGGGCGGGCCGCCGTTGCCGCCGGCTGCCGCGCCAGTGCTCTTGGGAATCACCACTGGCCCCCAGAGTACGTTCATCTGGTGGTCGAGGAGATACACCTGGCTGTTGTTGCCGCCGTTGAAGGGGGGCGTGTAATCCGGATCGGCGTAGACCAGCACAAATTCCGGTTCAGGGTCGGAATCAAAATTACCCACGCCGTTGGTCACGCCATAGGTAGGCAGCGCCGCATTTTGGGACATGATGCCGCCGCTGCCGTTGTAAATGGTATTAGCCACCACCACTTCTGGCAGACCGTCCAGGTTGGCGTCGGCGACGATGCCCGTCATCAACGGTTCTGAGCCGCCGCCAGGGCCGCTGCCGCCGCCCAGGTCGGTGACGACGCTCAACGTATTATTGAGCGCGTAGCGACCTACTACAACTTCTGGCAAGCCGTCATTGTTTAGATCGGTCACGACGGGCATACTGCCAAACTGGGGATTGGCAAAGGCCGCGCTGGTATATTTGAGGCCGCCCGTGTTGCTAAAAGCGTAGTAGCCGCCCGCGTCTCGTTCCGCCAAAATTTCGGGAACGCCATCGTTTTCCAGGTCTACAATCAGCACGCTGGAAAGCGGCGCCACGCGGTAAGCCGTAATGCTGAAGATTTCGCTGCCGTCGTCGCCGCTGATGACGCGCAAGATGCCATCGCCGCCATATTGGTCATTACGATAGGTGGTAAAGACGACGTCTGGAGTGCCATCCAGGTTGATGTCGGCCACTGCCGGCATATTGATAACCTGATTGTACGTACCTTGCACCGAGAAAGTGGAACGCGCCCACTTCAGGGTTGGCGTGAAGGGAACCGTACCTGTGAGCACATCGGTGCGCGTGGTAGTGATGGACGTTGTTACCGTCACGTCTGGTAAACCGGGCGCTACCAGTATTGGCTGGTGCGCGTAGGTCACCTGTAAATCCTGGCCAATTGCCAGGTAATTAGCGCCAATTGCATGGGGAATGAGACTGCCATCCGTGTCTAACAAGCGCACGGTGGCCGTGTACACCCCTTGCTCCAACCCCGTAATGTCTAGCGGCCCCAGCAAAAACGGGCCTTCGTTATTCACAGCCACGTTGAACGGAGTGGTCAATGTCTTACGCACGACGCCCACGGCATCGGTCAACTGCACATCCGCGGTGGTAGCAGCGCGCAAACCGGCGGGATTGATCCAGGGTTACATCTGTAATGCGCAGCAGTTCGGAAACGACGCGCACAGCCACCGTGCGGGAAACAACCAGACCAGGCGCTTCTTGCAGATGCAAAGCGACGTCAAACGTGTCAGTTCCCAGTACGCCCGGTGTGATGGGCAGCGCCACCTGCTGCGCCACGCCCGGCAGCAAGCTCACCTGGGTGGGCGTAATTACACTCCAGCCCGCCGGAACATCTGCCAGACTAAATTCAGCCGTGGCCGCGGCGTCGCCGTAGTTGATGACCGTCAAGGTGGTGGTCACCGTGCGTCCAGGCAGCGTCGCCAGCACAGTGGGGAAGACGGACATGGCCGGGTTGTAGGCAGCCAGCAGAGACAGGACGGGCGGCAAATCCTGGCAGAGAATATCGCCCAGGGCGGCGCGATCCGCAGCCAGATCGCCGGGATCCGTGTGACTGCTTATCTGGCTGGCTATAGTCGTGAGTTGGCTGGCGACGATCAGCCCGGGATAACTGTCAAGCTGCACAGCGACTTCCTGGAGGGCAGCCACAACGTTGTCCCGCTGTGCCAGGTCGCCCAGGTCTGTCCACAGTTCAAGCTGTATCAGCAGATTATCCAGCGCCGCCACTAGGCCGGGGTCTGTCGCCAGGGCTAACTGCGTCGCCTCGAAGGCGCACACGGTTTCTGGCGCGCGAATGGCTACCTGGACGGCGGTGGATTGCGTGTAAGCGGTAGCCGGCGCCGGGCTGTCAATTCGGATGGTTCTATTCTCGCCCACAGCCGAACCAACAGGGACAAAGGTAACGGCTTGCGCAAAGATGCTGCCTGCAGCCAGCGGGCCCGTGCTGTTGATATAACTGCCTGTCCAGGTCGTCACGGGCAGCGTGACGGTAATGGGGAAGTCGCCTGGAGCGTTGCCCACATTTTCCACCGCCAGGCTAAACGTGGCGGTGATGCCGGGGGAGGCATAAATGAGGTCAGGTTCGGCGGTGACGTGATTGAACGGAATTGCCGGCACAACGAACAATTCGCTGCGCGTCTCTATCAGGATAGGATTGTCCACCGCCGTCGCCGTCACGTCGAACGGGTAGCTTGTGCCCGGACTGGGTAAGGGAAGGGTGGGGGAGATGTAAATACCCACCGAACCCACGCCGCCTGCCGGCAGAGTAATCGTGGCGCTAGTTTGCCCAGCGCCGCCGCCAACGATCAGCCAATCAGGCAAAATACCCGTTAGAGCCACATTGAACGTATGCGAAACAGTGGACGTATTGGTGATCACTGCGGCGAAAGCGGCATCGGGAAGCTGAAGCTGCCCTGTGTTGGTGTCGCCAGGAGCCGCATCTTCAGCCGCCTGGCCAATGGGCACGGTGAAGCGGTCATCTGGCGTCAGATCAAACAGCATCCCTTGATGCGGCGTGATATTGACGGTATGGTAAGCTGTAGCCGTCAATTCTGGACGAGAATAGGATTGGGCTGTGACTACAAATGTGTAACTGCCCACCTGCGCCACGTTGGCTCCAGGCTGCACGGTCACCAGACCGCTGCCATCCACGTCTACCTGCCAGCCTGCCGGGCCCGCTACCTGTAAGTAATAGGTATCGGCGACGTTGGAAAGAACGTCCACCTGGAATTGGGCGCTTTGGAACGGGATAATGCTGCTGGTAGCTGGCGTCTGGTTAAGTTGAATGACCTGCGCCACCGCGCCGACCAACTGCAAGCGATCAGTGGTTGTGGTTTGTTCGGTAACCGTAATCGTTCCACTAAAGCCAGCTACGCCTAAACCAGCGGCAACATCCAGCGGCTGCGCCCCCAGGGAAGCGCTGCCTGCGCCTGGGGCGAGGCGAACGCTGGCCTGGTCAAGCTCGCCTTGCCATTCGTTGACAAAGGCAGGCAGCAGATTCGGCCCGCTGCCCCAGACCTGCACCGGACTGTTGAACTCAATAAGGTAGTTGCCGTAGCCATAGAAAACGCCATCAATAGATAGCACCGAAGGCGTAAACGAGACGGCATCAAAGGCAATGGCCGTAACGTCAAGCAGATAGCCAGCCCAATCCGCCGCCAGACCCAATCCAGGCAGCGCCGGGGCGTAACTGCCGGCATTGGCCCACCCTGTCACCGCGAAATCCACGCCCGAACCAGCAAAAGAAATGCGGTCCGCGGCATCGCCCAACGACCAGGCATTTACCTGCCCGCTGCCGATCAATTCGCCGCCGGGCAGGTATACGGTAGCCGCCGCCGCTGCCAGCGTGTCATAAGCCACGCCCGTTTGCGCCGCCCCCTGCCAGCCAGACGTCATATAGCCAGCCAGAGCCGCAAAATCGGCAGTCACATCGGCGCTGAACGTCGCGTTCGCAAAGGCGGGCGTCCCCTGGTAAATGGTGGCATCCGTGTCGGCGGCTGCCGGCGCGTCCTGATCCGCGCCCAGTTGAATATCAGGCACAGGTAGGACGACAGGCGTAAGCGTAGGCGTGGGCGTGGGGGTGATTTGCAGCAGGGCGGGCTTTCCGCGCAGTCGTTCAGGTTTAGCGTTCGGCTGCCTGGCAGCAGCGTCAACAACGGCCATGAATCCGGCAGCATCTACGGACAGCCCCTCATCTGCCGCCGCCAGCGGCAGAGCAGGCGTGGCCACAGCCATGAGCGGCCAAAGATTACTGTCAGGGGCAAACGCGCCGCCGCCAACAGGCGTCAGCGGAATGGTGATTTGCTGCCCGGCGTAAATTTCGTTGGGATTACAAATAGAGAAGTTCCCCGTAGCCCCGCTGCATGGGTTCGCCAGTTGGATAGCTCCCACCGAGGTAGACAACCCCTGGGCGGCAAAGTTGGCGTTGTACTGCTGCGCAATGCCAAACAACGTCTCGCCTGGAGCCACAATGTGAATTACCGTTGTAGGCGTGGGCGATGGCGAAGGGGAGGGAGAAGGACTGGGCGAAGGCGTCGGCGAAGGCGTCGGCGGCGTGGGCGATGGGCTGGGCGTCGGCGATGGACTGGGTGATGGGCTGGGCGACGGCGACGGCGTCGGCGATGGGGGCGGGGTTGGTGTAGGCGGTGGATCGCCCGGCAGCAACTGCTCAATACAGCTCACAATAGCATCACCTACTCCAGCGCCTCCCTGTAATGCTGAAGCAACGCATCCCCCCAGAAAAGTTCCCCAATCCCCACCTAGAAAGATGGCTAACAGAATGGCTGCGCCGGCTGCCGCCATCAGCAGGGCGGCAGTGACGCCCAGGAAAATAAAGAGAGCCAGCCCTAGCAGTAAGGCAGCCAGACCTAACAAGAAGAACGGGCCCAACTCCAGCGCGCCGACAAACCCCAAAATGATGTCCAGGAACGTGGACCAGCCGCCCCCCCACATCGTTTCCACGAACTCGGAAACAAAGGCCAGAATAAAGGTCAACAAGAAGGCTGTAGCCAGAGTAGCGGCAAACCCCAAATTTGTGATGTAGTCGAAGAACGCGCCATGCTCCCCGCCCTCCAGAACGCCAATGGTGTACCCTGTTTCAGGATTGACGCGCCACCAACCAATGACGTCTGTGCCATTGATGGGAACCATTTGCGCCGGCACAACCACTGTATTTCCATCTTGTACATCGCTGGTGATGCGCGCTTTAGCCTGATCGGAAATTTGCAGGGCAGCCAGGTCGGCCAGGTTATCCGCAGAAATTGAGGCGATCTCAATTCCCTGTTCTTCGGCGGCGGTAAAGATGGTAAAGGTGCTGATAGCGCCAGTTAAACCAAAGGCGCGTTCGTTGACCACCGTTTCTGCATTTGTTTGCGAAATACCTAACACCAGGCGGAACGCTGGCTCTGCCTCTACGCTCTGCCCTGGAGCCGCAACCGTACGATAGTCGGCGCTCAACAAGTCGAGGGCATTCGCGGCAGAAATCGTGTCTGGTTCGCTGATGTCAAACGTGTTCACAGCCACCAGCAACCGCGGGCGGTCGGCGTAGGTACGCACCAGGAAGGATTCATCATAATCCGTAATCTGGTCATCCGTAGCCGCGTAGACAGCCAGTTTTAACTCGTTATATTCTCGCAGCGTCTGGCGCATGGCTGTGCGCAGAGGGATCAACGCTTCCAGGTCTGCCTCGGACAATTCCGTCTGGTCAAGCAGGGGAGCCATTTCCAGGCGCAAATCTTCCAGCAGCACGCTGTTGTCCACGAAGTCGCTGCCCAGGTTTTGTACGTGCAATGGGTCCGTGCGGCTGGTTCCTACCCAGACGGTGACGGAATCAAATTCAGTCACTTTGGGCGGCGAATCGCCCGACATTTGCACGGGGAGGATGCCGCCGCCCTGCCGCGCCGCCACGCCCACGCTGTCAAAAATGGTGCGTTGGAACGACTCAACCGTTCCATCAGGCGTCTGCACGTCCAGCGTCAGCCATTCCGCCGTGATCATGAAAGTGCCAAACGGGAAATTGGAGATAAGCTCCTGGAATGATTCGCCTTCCAGGTACGCTTCCGAGTCGCCGATGATCAGGTACGGCTCGTAGGTATGCTGTACGTAGGAAAAGATCAGACCGCCCTGGCTGTTGGTATTGACCAGATGTTGCAAGGTCAACGGACGCCCTACCAATTCCACGCTGTTCAGGGTCTCATTGAGCGGGTAGGAATAGGCAAAGCCGGGGGAGCCGCCGCCAATGTTGAGCGGGTGGTAATCTTCTACTTTCAATCTGACCGTCACTTTGTGGCGCAGATTGTCTGGTGTTTCATCGTAAACAGCCGTAATGCTATTGGCAAACATATCTCCCACATTGGCATAGCTGAAGCTGGGGTCCAGGTCTACCCACGCGCCGTTGAGGTAGGCTTGCACCCACCAGTGGTCTTGCGTTTCGGCGATCAGGTCGGGATCGTTAGCCGGATCGCTCAACCCCACGCCTGTGTCAATGTACCCCTGCAAGCTGGCAGGGGTGGGGAACATGGAGAGAATGAGTTCCTCTGTGCGCGCCTGGTTTAGGGGCCCCTGCACGTAGCGGGCAGGAATGCCGCTGACGCGCAGCAGGGCGATCAGCAAACTGGATTGGTCCATGGCGTTGCCCGCGCCGCTCCACAACGTGCCGCGCGCGCCGCGCAAACTGCCCTGATAGCTTTCAAATCCCAACGAACGCACATACGCAAACATGGCATCGGGGTCGCCGCCAAGTTCAGCCGCTTTGTCTACCACGTATGGGTCATAGTAGTCAGCGTCAATAGTCCGCTTGAGCCAATCGCCGAAACTGGCGGGGGCAAGGCGGATGGGCGATGCGCCGGCATTCACTGGAGCGTCTTGCAGCGTCCCCCAGACGCCTGCGCCCGTGTCCAGGTCTACAAAATCAATGGGTGTAGCCGGAATTTGCAGCTTCAGCACCAGGCTGGCGCTCTCTCGCGGCAAAATATCGCCCAGGCTCCAGGCCAGAGTATCCCCCTGGCGGTCTGGCAGAATGGAGGATTCGAGCAGCGTAGCGTTGGCGGGTAGGATAGTGTCTGCCAGCAGCACGTTATGAATCACATTCGGATCGTTGGTGTAATCCACAGCCGCCAGGCTGGCCATTGTTTGCGTGATGCCGCCGCTGGTATCAATGTCCGGTCGAACCGCTGCCGCGCGGTTATTGGTCACCGTAAACGTCACCACCAGCGTATTGGAAATAACGGTGTCCATGATGTAGGCGGATTGTACTTTGGACAGAGAAATAGGATTAGCCAGAACAGGTGGCTCCGGGTTGTAAGCGGGATTGGCAAAGGGGTTGAAGAGAACGTTGTTGGATATGCCCGTAAAGCCTGCTCTGGCCAAAGAATCCGTCACCCCCGCCGGCAGGGAGGCGATAGCCTGCTGCGCCGCTGTGCCGCTGGTCAGGTTCGCCGCCGGAATAGTCACCTGATTGGCAGAAGTCGCCGCGGCGGCGGGGCGCACACGAGCGGGGGAGGGGAACAGCGTTTGGGAGAAAAGCGCAAGGCTCAAAAGCACAGACAAAAATTTGTACAGTTGAGTTCGCATACGGCGCGTAAACTTCATGGGGTGATCTCCTGATTTTGACAGTGGCCATTGAGGCCGCCGCGCTGAAGTCGCAAATAGTAATTATTCTGGTAGATAGCCCTGGCGGGTTGCAAGGTCGGCCAGGATACAAAGCAAGAACAGCCAGTTAACTGGCTGTCTCAAGAAAGGTGGTTCTGTCTTTTTCGATGGATAGATGTGTGCGGTCTGGCCAGGCGCTGTCTTACTGTGGCATCAGGCTCTTGCCGCACCGCCCATAACTGGCTGAAGTAGAAGCTGACCCCAACCAAAACGCCCATTACCAGGGCGACTGGCAGGTCTGTCCGGTTAACGTAAATAGAGGCCAGGCTAAGGCCCACGCTAAGAAACCAATCCGGGTCTTTACCTGTGAGGAGGCCGCGGTCCATGCCGGCAGCGATAGCCAGTCCGACCAATCCTGCGGGGAGGGCAAATTCTTTTTCAACCGTGAAAGAAAGGATACCCGCCAGGGTCAACAGGGGCGTAAATAGAACCATGCGCGCCACGCCTGCAGCCGGGCCGGACAACAACAAAGAAAGCAAGACAAGTAAAATGCCAGCAAGCCATCCCGCCATCCCGCCTTGCAAAAAAGTGAACCAGTTAACGCGCCCCAGGATAATCAGCAGCGCCCCACCTGCCAGCCCGCTTAAAAACAAACTCAGGCTGGTTGTCTGTAACAGCGCTTGCAGCAGCAGTTTCCAACTCCGCCGCCGCTCCTTCAACCGCGGAAGGATGTGACGCCAATACCACAACTGATCCAGCCAGATGCCGCGTAAAATGCCTGTCTGCCGCCTGGCAGCCGGCTGGCTTTGCTGCGCATCGTTATGGGGTTGCGTGTTTACCATACATCAGCCCTGACTACGCCCTTTGTTTATAGATACTGCCAGACGCAATGCGCCAGGACGCCCGCAGGCAGCATCAAACTACGCATAAGCCAGACATACCGAAAACGCCAGGCGGCGTGCTTGCTGGTGGGCGTACTTTTAATCCATATGCAATTGATACCGATCAGGTCTTACATTGTTAAGCTGTTCTTGTCTTCAATGCCAACAAACAACCGACCCGATTTCCTGAACGTCTACCTGGGCCAATGTGGACAGTTTGCTGGTAGTGAAACCGTATGCCGGCATCTCCTCGATTATGTGCCTCTGGTCAGCACCACTTTCATAAAATAGCGCTGCCTGATCCCCACCGATCGTTTGCTGCTGCCCCGCAAACTTGACGCGCGCGTCCCACCGATCGTTGATTTGTACGGTTTTCACCAAAGCATTGCTGCTCAACTGCTCAAGACAAGAACCATGCTGGAACACATCTTATCAAACCAGATTATTTTCTCCAAACCATTTTTTGCGGCTTTTGGCGGCGGCAGACAAAAAAGTGTCTATTAGCATGGAAAGATATGACAGGCGTCACAGGTTTCCGTGCTGCGGTTTCTTCTTTCGCCTACTTTCCGCCCTCTGCCGGCAGCAAAAGACCCAGCCACTCCTCCACTTCGGCGTCAGAGAGCGTCGCCAGTTGGGATAGCAACCGCGCCGCTTCCTCATCGCGCAGCGCATAAGGTACCTCTGCTTCTTCGCCGGCCCGCCGCGACGGGTCGCTCTGGGATGGTTTATCTGACGCTATCTGATTGAGGACCTCCCTGGTCAACTGCGCCAGCGTCGTCCCTTCATAAAAAGTAGCAATCGGAATAGAAACCTCTAAACCCGCCTCCATCTTTCTTTTCAACGCCAGCGCCATCAGCGAATCAATACCCAGATTGATCAACGCTTCCTGCGCATCAATCCTCTCTGGCGGTAGTTTCAACACGTCCGCCAACTGTTGGCGTAAATGCGTTTCCAACAGGCGATACCCGTTGGCGGCAGAAATGTCCCGCACCTGTGTTCGCGTCAGCGGATGAGCCGCCGTATAGCCGCCAGCCGACTGGCCCAAAGGCGGGCGCTCTTGTGTCCGCGCCGCCATGCGCATCACAGCGGCCTGCGTTATTTCCGGTTGGCGCAGCAGTTTTTCCAGAGCCGCCAACGCCTGTGTGGGCGACAGCGGCATGAGGTCGGCAGCCAATGTGCCGCTGCGCGCCGCCATCCCGCTTTCCGCCCAGGGACCCCAATTGATGCTCAAAGCCGGCAAACCCGCCTGCGCCCGGTAGTGAGCCAGGGCGTCCAGAAAGGCGTTGGCCGCGCTATAAGCGCCCAGCAGCGGCGAAGGGAGCAAAGCGGCAGCGGAAGAATAACAAACGAAAAAGTCGAGCGGTTCTGCCAGCAGGAGCTTATGTAACAACCACCCTCCCCACGCTTTAGGGCGCAGCATTTCCCATAGGGTATCTGGCGTTAACTCGCTCAATGGCAGCCGCGCCGCTACACCCGCCGCGTGCACGACACCCCGCAGCGGCAGCGCTGCTTGTCGCAAGGAAGGTTCCAATCCCAATCGCAAGCTGTCTGCGTCTGCCACATCTGCGGCGACAATAACCACGACTGCGCCTGCTTGTTCCATTTTTTGAATAGCGTTAATTTGCGCGCCGAACTGGCTAAGAACTTCCGCTTCTTGCCAGCGTTCCCGCGGCGGCAATCCCATGCGGCTGAGCAAAATCAAACGTCCTGCCCCCTGCGTCGCCAACCATTGTCCGGTTTGCAGACCCAGACTGCCCAGACCGCCTGTAATCAGGTAGCTGCCATCGGCGCGTATAGGGGTAGTAATAGTCGGCAGCGGCAACTCAAACGGGACAATATGCGCGGCATAGCGGGTCTCCCCCCGCCAGGCAATCTGGGTTTCTGCATCGCCAGACTGGAGTTCCGCCAGCAGCGATTGGGCCGCTGCCAGATCATCCTGCACGCCCAGATCGACCAGTTTGCAACGCAGCCCGGCATATTCCTGCATAGCTGCGCGCCCTACGCCCCACAAAGTTGCTTGCGCCATAGCTACGGGCGTCTCTTCCAAAGGTTGCCCGGCAAGCCGGTGCACGCCGCGCGTGACGAAGAAAACGGGAACGCCAGGCAATGATTTTTCAGCAGCGTGCAGCAGCTTCACAGCAGGCAGATTAAGCCTGATCTGCGCTGACTGTAGTTCATCGTGTGTAATGTGGGCCAGCGGCGGCATGTCTACACCCCACAAGTAAACAACGCCAGTATACCGCGCCGCAGCCAACAATGTTTGGTAATGGGCAGCGTTAAATGGATCGATCTGGCAGTGGCCAGGAGCGACAGTCTGGTACGTCTGTCCCGGCCAGACAAGCGTGCAGCGGTGGCCCGCATCAGCCAACGCCGCCTCCAGTGTAACGCCCATTTGCTGGTTGTCGGCGAAAATGAGCCAGTTTTGTTTGGCTGACACCCCAGTCGCAGTCAGTGGCGCTGGCTTCCAGGCAACCCGGTAAAAATCAGCTTCCTGGCGGCGGTTGGGCAAGAAATCCAGGTAACGAAAGTGAACGCCCCGCATCGTCGCCAGCAAATGGCCTGCTTCATTATAAACGTCCACATTGCCGCGCCGTAAATGAGGCGCGGCATCTGGCTGTGTAGAAAGCTGCCCACGGCTCCACAAATGCGCCGTAGGGCGACGACCATATAACGTAATCTGCTCAATGTGACTCAAGACGAAGGGATTGCTCTGGTCGTCCGGCGCCGCCGCGCGTCCCCGTGGCGCAGTTGCCATCAAGGCCGCCAGCACGTGACCACAGGCATCCAGCAGCGCCGGATGGAACTGGTAATTTGCCAACGCCGCAGCCACCTCGTCCGGCGCACGTAGTTCGGCAACGCCTTCTTGCGCGCCCAGCCAGAGCCACTGCACGGCCTGAAAACGGGGGCCCCACTGGTTGCCGCGCGCCGCCTGCTGTGCATAGAAATCCGCGCCTGCCACTCCCTCTGTAGGGCGGGTTGGCAACCCGCCCATGTTTGAAAAAACAGTCTCACCCGGCTGTCCGCTTACGCGGCTGTCCGCTATGCGGAGTGCGGAATACGCTGCCAAAGATTCGTGAAAATTCGCGTGATTCGTGGTTAAAATTTCTTCCCCTGGCAAATGCATCTGGCCACTGGCGTGCAATATCCAGTCATTGCTGCCTTTGTCCACGCGGCTGTAAATCTGAAAATCGCCGCCGGCTCGTTCATCCCATAGTCGCCATACCATTTGCAAACGGGAAGCGGCGCGCTGATAGAGCGGTTCGTGGAAGGTCAGTCCCGATATGTGCGCCGTTCTTGCGCCAAAATGGTCGGACAGCGCTGCGACCACTATTTCCAGAAAAGCTAAGCCAGTCCAGGCGTATCCAGCTCCAGTTCCCAGATTATCTGACCAGGGAGGTGCGCCAGCGTAACTGGCGCGCCCAGCAGCGGCTGCCCGCTATGCGGGTTGGCAGACAGATGGACGTTTGACGATCCGTTTGCTGCTGAGGAAGAGGAGGCAGGTTCCAGCCAGAATCGTTCCTGCTGCCAGGGATAGGTGGGCAGGCGACCTGCAAGCAAATGGCTTGCCAGGTCAGGACCAGGATAAACCCGTTCCCAGATAGGGGAAAAGCCAAAAGCGTAGAGCGCAGCCAAGGCTTGCCGGATGGTTTGGGAAATGCCGGCAGCCTCGCCCCCTATCGCCAAAACAAGCCGTTCCGCGTCTTCGGACGGGAAGGCGGCCGCCAGCGCCGCGGCGGCTGGCGCGTCTGCCGTTAAAGGCACAAAGACGTTGTGTCCGCTGGCCCGCCAGGCGCGCAGTTGGTCAGGTAAATCAGGCGCATCTGCATCCAAGATAGCCAGCGGCTCCAGTCCCCAGGCCCGCCACCAGGCCGTCAGGCTGGCAGACAGCGCAGCCCTGGCGGTGGGGTCAGCGGCGGACTGTTCAGCCAACTGCTGTAACAGCGCCCACCCGGCCAGGCGGCCAATCCGTTCATCCTCTGGTCCAGTCAGGCAGGCATCCGGCAAACCGCTACCCGGTAAGCAGCCAATAAAAACGGGCTTAAGGCGGCGGCGCGACCGCGCCTGCCCCACAGCATAGGCGACTGAGGGCGCATCCTGGAGAAACGCTTGCAGGGCGGCGACAATGCCGGCACGATCCTTCCCCACCACTCCCAGCCGATACGAGTGCTGCTCGCGGCAAAGGCTGGCTGTGCAGCAAACGTCCGGCAGGGGCAGCGCCGCGCCTGCGCCAGTCAAAAAACTATGATAGGCGTGTGCTAACTCGCGCAGCGCCGCCGGCGTACGCGCCGAGAGGGGTAGGAAATGGCAGTTTAGACGCGACGCCGCCTGGGGATCAAGCGCATCAACTGCCGGCAGCGACGGAGCTTCAGCCACGACCACATGCGCATTGGTGCCGCCAAAGCCAAAGGAACTGACACCCGCCAGCGCCGGCCCGGTTGCCGGCCAGGGTGTCAACGTCTGCACGACGCGGAGGGGTAGTTCGGCAAAGGGGATGGTTGGATTGGGCGTGTGGAAATGCAAACTGGGCGGGATAGCGCGGTGCTTTAGAGCCAACGCCACTTTAATCAGGCCGGCAATGCCGGCAGCCGATTCCAGATGGCCCATATTACTCTTGACCGAACCAATCAGGCACGGCTGCTCAGGTAAGCGACCATCTGCCAGCACAACGCCCAGCGCCTTTGCTTCCAACGGATCTCCTAATGGGGTTCCGGTGCCATGCGCCTCCACGTATTGCACAGCGCCAGGCGAAACGCCGGCCCGTGCGTAAGCCGCGTGTAAGACCGCTTCTTGTGACCAGCGGTTAGGCGCGGTTAGACCGTTGCTGCGCCCATCCTGGTTAACCGCCGTACCGCGAATCACTGCATAAATAGCGTTTCCATCGGCTATGGCGTCCGCCAGTCGCTTCAAAACAACTACGCCAGTCCCTTCGCCGCGCACAATACCATCGGCGCTGGCATCGAATGGTTTGCAGCGACCAGTGGGCGACATCAGGCTGGCTTTGGTGAAATAAATAGAACCCCAGGGAGACAACAAAGCGTTCACGCCGCCAGCAATAGCTAAATCACACTCCCCACGCCCCAGGCTGGCGCAGGCCAGATCCACCGCCACCAGGGACGACGAACAGGCTGTGTCTACGGTCACGCTGGGGCCGCGAAAATCAAAAACGTAGGAAATGCGGTTGGCAGCAATGCAGTAGCCGTTGCCGGGGCAGGTATAGGCATCTACCAGGTCAGGCGCGAAGCGGGAAATCTCGCCATAGTCGTTGCTCATAACGCCGATGAAGACCCCTACAGGCGCGCCTGCCAGGCGTGAGGGAACGATGCCGGCATCTTCCA
>JAGVTM010000249.1 GCA_019136785.1 Chloroflexota bacterium
TACCTCGACGCTCTGCACCTGATCAATGGGCGTCTTATTGATGTTGGCGCTAAAGGTACGCAGGCTGAATTCATGATGAATCAAATGCCGATTCGTAATAACGAAGTAGTCGTTGCGCCAGTCCAGATAGCGGATGGCGACTACTGCCAGGGTTATCATGAATATGATGCCAAAAACCAGTTCGGTCGCCAGCGACGTCAGCAGTTCAGCGTGCGGGGCAATGAAGATGGCGAACAGGACGACCAGGAGCAGGAGCAGCAGGGTAGGCCAGAAGATTTTCCAGTAGAGAATCCAGCGGGAGCGGTGCGCCTGATACAAGATAAGTTCGTCAGGCAGCATTTTGATAGAACGGAACTTCCTGGCGGGAACAACGACGCGGCTTTGCTGCGCTTCTTGCCAGGCTCGTTCTGATAAGCCCAGGCGTTTTTCCTCTGACAGCGCCAGTTCATCGAGGATGAGTGACTCATCCGGGCTGAGCGACTCATCCAGACTGAGCGGTTCAGTAGGCTCAAGCTTATCCAATATCTGGGGATTCTGTTCCAGGAAGGTGAGGAAGTCGCTGCTCTGAATGATCATCAGGCGACTGGGTCCCACTGTTTTGACGGTAGCGGGGTAGGTATGCGCTGTGAACAGCCAGATGTCTTCGAAGTAGTCCCCAGGCAGGTAATGCTTCTGCCATTGGATGTTGCCGCGGTCGTCCAGCGCGTAGGCTTCTAACCGCCCAGTGCGCACAATGTACAGGCGGTCGGCTACATCCCGCTGGTAGACAACCACGGCGCGCTCTGGGTATTCATATTCGCGCGTAATTTCGGCCAGGGCTTCGAGTTCATCCTCGTCCATGCCGGCAAAAAGCGCTATCTGGGCTAAAAACTCAGCTTTACTGGTCACTTCCACCTTCCTGCGCCACATTTTAACATAAGATGATCTCACAGAAAAGCAGCCGCCGAAACCTGGTCGCTTTTTGCTCCTCCTTCTCTCCTGAGGTATGATCAGGGGGCTTAATCTGGCAGGGGAGCCTGGCGGCAGACGGTTCACGAGGCTGATTGACATGCTGCTTACCCTTATCTTCAACCTGCTTTCCCTGTTTTACGTTTATCGCAGCCTGCGACTGACTTATGACGTCTGGCGTGACCGCCAGCGGTTGAGCGCTGAACCTTTGACCCGCGAACAGATGCGCGTGGTGGAAGAAGCCGCCTTTTTCCTGGCAATTCCACCTGGCGTGGCTGTGCATGAGTTTGGGCACGCCCTGGCGGTGTGGTTGTTTGGCGGGGAGGTGGTGGAGTTCGGTTACCGCGTTTTCTGGGGTTATGTGCTGCCGCGAGGGACATTCACGTTGGCGCAGTCGTGGGGGATCGCCATTGCCGGCACAATTGGCACGCTTTTATATGGACTGGCTTTGTGGGGCTTGCTGCGCAGGCGCCATACCAGTTCGCTGCGCTTTTTTGGGCTGCGGGCGCTGCGGCTGCACATCTTCTATGCCTTGATTTATTACCCCATTTTCTCGGCTATGGGGCTGTTTGGGGATTGGGTGACCATCTACAATTTCCAGGCAACGCCTTTGTTAAGCGGGGGAACGGCGGTGGTTCATGCCGGCATTCTCCTCCTCTACTGGCAGCTCAGCCGGCGCGGTTTCTTTGAAATGCCCGCCCCCGATACGCTTGCGGCACAAGAAAGTTTGCGCCACCTGCAAACAGAAGCCCGGACCAATTCGCAGGACCCGGCCATCCAGCTTCGTCTGGCGCAAACGCTCATGCAGATGGGCGCGCTGCAGCAGGCAGGTCGCGTTCTGGACGATCTTTTACGGCAGCATCCCCGTTTTGCGCCAGGCTGGCTGGAGCAGGCTGTGCTGCAAGCGCAGGCGAAGCGCACCATTCCCCGCCGCGCCGCAGACAGCGCGGCGAAAGCGCTGCAGTTGGGGCTGCCGGACGCCGCTGGCGTGCGGCGCGCCCATCATCTGTTAGGGGCGCGTTATTTGGATATGGGCAAGCTGCCTGAAGCCGTGCGTCACCTGGATCAAGCCATTGCCGCGGCGACAAATAGCTATGGCCTGGAACCTGCCCCCCATTTTCACCGCCTTTACCAGATGCGGGCTGTGGCTCAGCGGCAGCTAGGTCAGCATGAGGCGGCGTATCAAGACATTGAAACAGCTATAAGGCAGGCCGAAATGCTGGGCGAGACGCAAACGGTCGAAAATTATCAGCAGTTGCGGCAGGCAATGGCGCAGCAGGCAGCGGCGCGTCATGCCGGCACAACACGCCATGACAGCATGACGTGAGATGCCGGCAATTGATGACTTTTGTAATTGACAGCCCCCCCGCTTTATTGGCAGAATATCATGAGCGTT
>JAGVTM010000043.1 GCA_019136785.1 Chloroflexota bacterium
TTTACTACTTCCACAACCTGGGCCAGCCCGATCTTTATTTGGGCAGCGCCGACATGATGCCGCGCAACATAGACCGGCGGGTGGAAGTGATGTTCCCCATTGAAAACCCGCAAATGCGCGAGGAGATTGTAGAGAATATTCTCAAGGTGCATTTGCAGGACACGGCGCAAGGGCGCTGGTTGCAGCCAAATGGCGCATATATGGCTGCCTCCGCTCAACAGGAACCAGAGGCGCCCTTATTCAACAGCCAGCTTTATTTGCTCAACCGGCGCACGTCAGCCGCGTAACGCCCCTGCTCTCCCCCCTGACGCGCCGCCGCTATCCCACCGACCCCAGGATGACGGCCAAAAACCAGATGAAATAATCATATTTCATCAACCGGCTCAAGAAGTTTAGCTGGCGGGCGCTGGTGTCGCGGGCTACGCGGATGAGAATGTACAGCAGTACCGGATAAACGCCAAAAGCTACGATGTAAGCGTAGATGGGCGAATAGATGCGCAGCAAATAGGGGGCCATCATGATAATGCCCGTGATTGTAGCCAGGATAAAAAAGATGTTGCGCGACACCCGCTTTCCCCAAACCGTAGCCACGGTACGGCATTGCTGGCTCAAATCCCCTTCGTAATCGGCCATCGTCTTCAGCACTTCGCGCCCCAAAATCGCCACGCCAATAATCAGCGCCAGCAGCAGCGTGGGCTGCACGTGGCCCGCCGCCACGCCGCCAAAGACGACGCTCAGGGCGGAAATGCCGGCAATCGTCGCATTCCCTACCAGCACCGTGCTCTTTAATTTCCAGGAATAGATATACAACAAGACGCTGGACGCCAGCGCCATCAAAAAGGTCGGCAGATTGATCAGCAGCGTCAATAAAACGGCCAGCAGCGTTAAGGCCACCGAAAAACGCCACGCCGTTCGCGGCGAAACGCCGCCCGAAGGCAGCACCCGCTGCGGCTGGTTGACCTTATCAATTTCAATGTCTAGATAATCATTCCAGGCGTTGGCTGCCCCCGTGATCAGCGCCGTAGCTATCGCCGCCAGGGCAATATTCAGCCAGGCGCCCGTGCCGGCAACATACCCCCCCATGACCGTCGAAAGCACGCCGCTAAACGTCGTCAAGGGGCGCGTCAAACTAAATAGAGCTTTCACTTTCTCCATACAGCCTCCGTAGCAAACAGCGGCCCACTGATTGGTGCGGCCGCTGCCGGTTTCAGGTTGAACAGGCGGCGGGAAGCCCGTTCGCAGCGCAGTCCATATTTGTTGTAACCCATTGCCGCCAAAAAAGATACAATCTACCTTCGATTCGTTAGCAGCCACTCATAACGCCAGGCGCGTCTGGACACAGTGATACCATGATTACCAGCCTCACCAATGCCAAAATCAAAACGATTCGCCGCTTGCTGGCAGACCGCCGTTTTCGTGAACGAGAACGGGCCTTCGTCATTGAAAGCGTCCGCTGGCTGGCAGAACTGGGGCAGCACAACTTGACGCCCGAATTTGTCTTGTACACGGATAGCTGGCAGCGGCAGCCCGCGCATCGCACTATGCTGCAGCAGCTCAATGCGCCTGCCTATGAAATTGACGAAAAACTCCTGCAAACCATCAGCGATACAGAGAGTTCTGCCGGCATCCTGGCTGTCGTCCCCATGCCATCCACACCCCTTCCCGACCAACCCAACCTGCTGCTCATCCTCGACCGCCTGGCTGATCCAGGCAATCTAGGTACCATCTTGCGCACCGCCGCCGCCGCCGGCGTCGAAGGCGTTCTGCTCTCGCCCGGCTGCGTAGACGCCTACAATCCCAAAGTCGTGCGCAGCAGCATGGGCGCTCACCTGCGGTTGCCCATTCGAAGCTGCTCCTGGGCCGAAATCGCCGCCCTGACAAACGGCTTGACCGTCTACCTGGCAGACGCCGCGGGCGATCTCCATTATACCCAAACCAACTGGCGCGCCCCTTGCGCCCTTATCATTGGCAGCGAAGCCGAAGGCGCCGGTCCTGAAGCGCGCCGCCTGGCTGCCGCCCGCGTCACCATCCCCATGCGCGCCGCCACCGAATCGCTCAACGCCGCCGTTAGCTGCGGCATCCTCCTGTTCGAAGCCGCCCGCCAACGCGCCGCCCCTCCCCCCATAACCACACCACCCGCTTTCCATTATTAATTATCCAGAAACAAGTTCGGGTAGCGCTGCACTTAATCGTGGTGGGTGTCAGCCCCGCCTGCGGCGGGGCTGACACCCATTTTTATGGGCAATTTTGGGCGCAGACGCGCCCAAAATTGCCCGTGGCTGATGCCGCCGGACGATACGTCCGCGCCGGACGATGCGTCCGCGCTCGCTTTGCGGGGCCGGTA
>JAGVTM010000474.1 GCA_019136785.1 Chloroflexota bacterium
CGTCCCATCTCCGCGTCATCTGCGTCCCATCTCCGCGTCATCTGCGCCCCATCTCCGCGCCATCTACGTCCCATCTCTGCGTCATCTGCGCCCCATCCGCGTCATCTGCGTCCCATCTCCGCATCATCTGCGTCCCATCTCCGCATCATCTGCGTCCCATCTCCGCGTCATCTGCGCCCCATCTCCGCGCCATCTACGTCCCATCTCTGCGTCATCTGCGCCCCATCCGCGTCATCTGCGTCCCATTCCCGCCTAATCTGCGTTCCCCACCCGAAACAACGTATACTCCCCCCGCTCCCCCACCACAACCAGCCCCGCGTTATCCCGCAGCCACTCATAATTGCGCCCCGGCGACCTCTCCCGCCACTGCCGTGCCACATTCGCCGCGTCAATAAACAAATAAGACGGGCGTCCCGCCCCTGCCCACCGCGCCAGATCCGCCTCCGTCATAAAAAAAAGCTCCTGCGTTTCCATGGCGCTGTAATGCTGAATCGTCGCTGTCAATTGAAAAGCAATGAGCTGCCCATCTGCCGGCACTTTCCCCTCCAACCACGCCACCGTCTGCAAATCCGCCTCCTTCCGCTCCACAAAACTGCGCGTTAACGTCCAGCCCCCCCAACTCATCCACGCCAGCCCCGCCACCAGCCACGCCGTCGCCAGCCAGCGCCAGCCTGCCGGCATTCTCTCCCGCACCCACCCCCATCCCACCGCCGCCGTAATCGCCGCCGGCGGCAAAAAAGCCAGCACAAAACGAAAATTCTGCCACGGCGCGCCCGCATGGAACGCCGCCACCACCCCCCACCACCCCAGCAGCAGCCAGCGCCCCGCCCGCCCCCCTTCCCGCCACACCGCCCACAAACCCGGCAGCAGCAGCCCCCCCAACAGCGGCGTCAGGAAAAACCGGTGCAGCGGCGTCAAAGCATAATACACCCCATTGGGCAGCCTGTACGCCAGCAGCCCATCCGCCGTCATAAACTGCCGCCGCAGCGCATTTAGCGGATTCCACACATACACCTCCAGGTCCACCAGATAGCTCTGACCGCCCCCTCCGCCCATCAGAAACCGACCCACCGGCCCCCACAACGGCCACAACGCCAACACAACGACCACCGCCGCCACAACAGCATCCCCCACCGCCCGCCGCCAGCCCTGTCGCCGCCCCGTCTGCGCCAGGCAAAGCCCCGCATAGACACAAATAGGCAGCGCCGCCAGCGCATACGCCCACCGCGTCAACACCGCCAAAGACATCCCCGCCGCTGCCAGCCACAGCCAACCCACCTGCCCCACCCGGCCATACCGCGCCAGCGCCCATACCCCCAAAGTTGCCGCCGCCAGCCCCAGCGTATCCGCCATCACCACCACACTTGACTGCCGCAGTTGCCCCATGCACCCCACCAACAGCGCCGCCGCCAGCGGCGCGCGCGCCGCGCCGTGCGGACAATCCCCCCGCGCCCGTCCCCACACCTCATACGCCAGCAGCAGCGTAAACACCGGCGCCGCCGCCCCCGCCAACACGCTCACCACCTGCCCCGCCAGCGGCCCCGTTCCCAGCCCAAACGAAACCAAAGCTACCAGCAGCGGATAACCCGGCGGCCAGGTGAACGGCGGCACAGGCTGCCCCGCCCGCAGCGTCGCTCGCAGCGGCCCCACCGCATAATCATAATAAGCAAACGCATCCTGCCCATACAACCCATCAAACGGCATCTGCCCCAGCATAACTACCGCCCACCCCACAAAACCCACAAACAAAATGCCGGCAATCGCCGCCAGGCGACGCCCCTCCCCCCTCTTCGCGCCCTTCGCGTCTTCGCGGTGAAAAAAATCTTTACCGCCAAGACGCAAAGAACGCAAAGAGAAAAAGAGAACCTTCGCGCCCTTCCCGTCTTTGCGGTGAAATCCCTTACCCATCTTTGCCATAAAACCCCATACCCATCCGCGTCCTATCAGCGTCATCCGCGCCTCACCAGCGTCATCAGCGTCCCCTCCCCCTTCCCGTCTTTGCCATGAAACCCCATACCCATCCGCGTCCTATCAGCGTCATCCGCGCCTCATCAGCGTCATCAGCGTCCCATTCCCAGACCATAATAATAACGCGGACGGCTGCCTGACAACCATGACTTCAAATTAGCCAGCAGCAGCGGCTGCATCCAACGCAGGCGCACGCCGGCCCCATGCAGCGCCGCAAAATCCTCAAAATCCAGATACCCCTTAAACGTCTTGAAATAACTGATCCCCTGCCCCTGCAAATGCGCCCGAAAAGCCGCCGCCCGCTGCGCCGCCCCCGCCGTATCCCGCATAAAAGCCAGCCCCGTCAGCAGCAGCATCCCCCCCGCCGCCAGCCGCGCCTGCGCCTGCGCCGTCGCCGCCAGCGGATCAGTAAAAAACTGCAAGCACCGGTTCACAATCACCACGTCATAATTTGCCGGCAGCGCCCCCAAATCCTCCAGATCCATCTGCACCGCCAGCCATCTCTGCCCATAATGCCGCATCGCTCCTAACCCATCAAACGCATCCGCAAAATAATCCACCGCCGTCACCTCATGCCCATCCCCCGCCAGCCAATGCGTCAACCACCCATTCCACGCCCCCACCTCCAGCACCCGCTGCCGCCCCCCGCGCCCCGCCAGCAAACGGCGCACCAGCGCCAGATCATACTGCCGCAGCCGCCACTCAAACTGCCCCCGCGTCGCCTCCCCAAACGGCAGCGCCGCATACGCCCCCGGCTCGCCTATCGTCAAACCCTGCCCCGCCCGATACTGCTCAAACTGCTCCTGGAACGGCAAAAACTCGCTGGCAAACGCCCGCGAAAACAACCGCACCACCCCATCCACACAATCAAACGTATGCCCCCGCCCACACCGCCAGACCTCAGGCAGCAGCCGTTCCCCACATTCCGGACACCCAAACCAATCCCGTCTCACCGTCATTAACCATTCACCCATTCACCAGCGGTGTCTTCACCGCCATTCACCAATTAATTATTTTCCCTTCCGCACCACAAACAACCTCCCCTCAATCACCTCCCCCCCATAACCCTGCGCCAGTTGCGCATGGCGGCGCAGCCGCCGCCCATACTGCCACCGCTGCCACAACAACCCCGGATGCAGCCAGCCACGCCACCTGTAAAGACGCGCTGGCCCTTCCGCCATGTCGCGTCTTGGCTCCGGTCGCATTATCTCTGCCGAAAGCACCTCAAAACCAACCGCCGCCATCGCCTGCTGCCACTCGGCTGCCGTCCAAACCGCATCCGCCGCGTGACGCAGACCAAAATCTGCCAGACTGCGTTCATTGATCGCCTGCACAACCTCTGCCGGCACGCCCCCCCGCCACACCGCCTCATTCGCCACATACAACCCACCCGGCCGCAGCACCCGCCATATCTCCGCCAACATCCGCGCCGCCGTCGCCGTATCCTGAAACCCCAACACCGACTCCGTTGCCACCCGATCCACGCTGTTTGCCGCCAGTGGCAGCCACTCCCCCCGCCCCCGCACCAACCCCACCGCCGCCGTCTCGCTTGCCAGCCGCTCCCGCGCCGCCGCCAGCATCTCCGGCAGCAGTTCCACCCCAACGACCGTCATCTGCCTGCCGGCAGCCAGCCGCCGCAAACTCTGCCCCGTCCCGCAGCCCAACTCCACTACCCGCATTCCCGGCTGCAACTCCAGCGCCGCCAACAGCGCCGCCGTGCCCGCCGCCCCCCAGGGATGAATGTCCGCCGCCCCCAGCCGCGCCAGGTGTTTCAGATAAGCCAGATTCATGGGACTACCTGCTCCGCCTGCGCCAGTCCGCCGCGCCGCGGACGCCAGAAAAGCCAGCCATAAGCCAACAGCATCAACCATTGCGCCGCCGCGCCGGCTGCTGCCGCCCCCACCATGCCCAGGCGCGGCAGCAGCAGTAGATTGAGACCAAAATTGGCGGCAATCCCCAGACCATTAACCCAGATCACGGCTGACTGCTCGTTATCTTTGTACAAGGCATAGATAGCGGGCAAATAGAAAAAAATAGGCAAAATAAACAGCCCGCCCACTGCCAGCATGAGCGGCGGCAGGTCAAACCGGTAAAGGTATGCCAGCGCCAGATGCGCCAGCGCCAGAAAAGGCGCCAGCAGCAACGCCCCCAACCCGCCCAGACGAGCCGCAATTTTCAAAATCGTGCGCGTCGGCAACCGGTAAAGCGATTTCACAAAAGGCAGCAGCACAAAGGCGCTGACCGACTGCGCGTAAATCATCAGGTTCATAAAAACCTGGTACTGCCCCACCTGCGCCGGCTGCAAATAAAAATTCACCGCGTACAGGTCCATACGCGATTGCAGCAGCCCACTCAACCCCAACAAAAAGAAAGGAAACGCCTGGCGAAAATATGCCAGGTCTATCCGCCCCGCCAGCCCGGCAAAACTCTGCCGCCAGAAACGCCAGGTCAAAGCCGCCGCCTGCGCCAGGTATGCCCCACAAAACAGGGCAATCAGCGTGTCCACCGTCGCCTGCGTCCCTTGCTGCCAGATAACGCTCGCCATCAGCGCCAGTCGCCCCAATTCCACCAGCGCCGCAAACAAAAAATCCCGGCGGTACAGCACCAGCACGTCATAAGATTGCACCCACACCTGCCCCAATCCCCAGCCAATCAACAGCAGCGTCCGCCCTGGCGGGAACCCCCAAAACCAGGCAGCCGCCGCCAACAGGGCAAACAACAGCAGGCGCGTCCCCAGGCTGGTTTGCCAGGCGCGCCCGATCCCCGCCGGGGTGCGGCTGAAACTTCGCAGCAAATACTCCTTATTCCCCCAGTTAACCAGGTGCGCCGCCAACTGCACCACAATCATCACATTCACAAACGCCCCCCACAGTTCCACCGACGCCCGCCGGATCACCAGAAAAGAAACCGCCACATTAAAAACAGGCAGCAGCAGGCTATTAAAGGCGTTCTTGACCACCGTGCTCAGGCGGCGGCGCTTCTTACTATCCCACATGGCGGCGGCTCCCCCACAAAGCCAATCCCCACAACAGCAGCGCCCCATACAGCTTGGGATAAGCCAGCAGCGCCCACCACCCTTCGGCGAAACGCGGCGAGCGGTAAGGTAGATCGGCAGCCGTCGCCGCCAGCGCCAACAGCAGCGCCAGCCAGACCCGCCACTCTATTGCCTCAACAATGTGATTTTGCCAGGTTCGTAGTAACGGCTTTAGCCGTGTACTCGCTAAAGCGGTTACTACAAACTTAGATTGTCGAGGTACTATCTGCCTCTGTTGGCGCGCCCGCGTTTGACGCGACCATTGCCCCAGGATAAAAATCGGCAGCAGCAGCAGCGCATAATGATAATCCAGCGCCAGCGGGCTGAGCGCCAACCCCAAAATGAGGGTCGCCGCGAAAAGTAAGTCAGACGCGCCGATGGCGTCGCCGTCTGCTGTAGGCGTATGCCCAGCAGCACGCGCCAGCCAGGTGGTCACCCCCACCATGCCCACTGCCCCCAACCCGTACAACCAATCCGCCAATGCCGGCAGCGCTGCCACCGGCGCCGGATTCCACTGCGCGTCAAAAGTAAACAGGTGATGGCTCCAACTCAACCACGTCTGGTAAGCCGTCACCGCCCGCTCCGGCTGGCTGCTCAACTCCCGCAGCAGCGCCAGATACGCTTCCCATGCCGCCCAACCGGGCCACGTCGCCCACACCAACCCGCCCGCAGCTATCCCGCCCCACAAAAAAACCCGCCATCGCTGCCGCAGCGCCGCTGCCGGCAGCAGCCACACAAACACCCCCGCCAGTTTCATGACCCCCGCCGCCGCCAGCAGCCCGCCCAACCAGCCATCCCCCCGCCGCCGCCAGGCAGCCCACGCCGCCGTCAGCAGCCCCAACAGAAACACATAAATCTGCCCCAGGTAAAAGTTCGCCCAGACAGGCTGAAACGAAAAAACCAGAATGAGAAACAGCGGCAGCCACGCCCCGCCCCACCGCCAGCGCCACATCCACCAGGTCACCACCGCCGCCAGGCACAGCAAAGACAACGCCGACCACACTCGCCGCGCCGCCGTATAATCCAGGCCCGCCAGCGGCAGCAGCAGCACATTGCTCGGCGGCGGGTTAATGTGTACGTCCGCCGCCCCCGGCTGAAAACGCGCTGTTTGGGCTATGAACCACTCCACGTCATAGTTGCGCGCCGGGTCAGCCCCTTCAGCCAACAGGCGGGAAGCCGTGTAATACGCCACAAACCCATGCGACGGGCGCGAAAATGCCGGCCCCAGCAGCAGCCCAAAGCGCACGCCCGCCGCCGCCGCTGCCAGCCACAACAGCGCCACGCCCCAACGCCGCCAACGTCCCAAGCTCACCCCCTTACTCGCCCCGTCCAAATCGTGTCACCTGGTACAACGTAATCGTTTCCGACGGCAGCCGCCGCTGCGCCGCCGCCGCCGCCGCAAAACCGCGCGCCGCCAACTGTCCCAGAAAACCCTTCTCATCCCCCATAGACGACAGCAGCGCCAAAGCCCACCCCCCCGATCGCAAATGCCCGTCCAGCCCCGCCGCAAACCGCGCCGCTACGTCCGTCGCCCGAAACGCCTGATCCAACGCGCTCCTCGGCTCGCCGCGAAAATAAGGCGGATTGAACAAGATAACGTCAAACTGCTGCCCCGCCGCCGGCGCAAACAAATCCCCCTGCCGCACCGTCACCTGCTCCTCCACCCCATTCAGCAGCGCATTGATCCGCGCGCAGCGCACCGCCGCTTCGTTAATATCCACCGCCAACACCGTACCAGCCCACTGCGCCGCAAAAATAGCCCCAATCCCCGACCCCGTGCCCATATCCAACACCGCCGCCCCCGGCGGAATCAACCGCTCATTGAAAGACCGCACCATGAACTCACTCGTTAGAAACAACGTAGGATTAAACACCTCCGGCAAAATCAACAAAGGACGACCATCCACCCATTCCAACGCCAACCGGTTAAACCGTCGCCGCTGAAACAGCAAAAACCTCACCCGCAACCACACCCGCCACAAACCAGCCAACATAATCTTCACTGCCCACTGTCCACTCTTCACTGTCCACTGACCACTGTCCACTCTTCACTGTCCACTCTTCACTGTCCACTGACCACTGTCCACTGCCCACTGTCCACTTTAGTTTACCATGATTGCATGGGCTGTTGTACACTTGATCTATGCGAATTGCCCTCCTCACACCTGGTTTTAGCCGCCATGCCGGGCACTGGGCCATCCCTGCCCTGGAAGTTTACGCCACCCGCCTGGCCCAAAGCTGCCATGTACACGTCTTCAGCCTGCGCTACCCCGAAGCCGGCACATCCGCCTGGGCCGGCATCCAGCACACAGCCATAGGCGGCGGCGAGCGCATGGGCGCCGCCTCAGGCAACGTCATCTGGCAGGCAGCCCAGGCCATCCGCCGCGCCCACCGCCAGACCCCGTTTGACCTGATCCATGCCTTTTGGGCAGACGAAGCCGGCTTCACCGCCGCCTTAACCGCCCGCTGGCTGCGCTTGCCCGCCATCGTAAGCTGCGCCGGCGGCGAACTTGTCTGGTTTGGCGACATCCACTACGGCACGCAAGGCTCCCTGTTCCGCCGCTGGCTGGTGCGCGCCGCCCTGCGCCAGGCCACCCTGGTCACCGCCGGCTCCCGCTACCAACTAGCCCTGGCCCGCGCCCAGGGCGTGGCGGCAGAGCGGCTGTACCTGGCCCCGCTGGGCGTAGACTGCGCCCACTTTCGTCCGGCATCCCTGCCCCCCGACCACTCCCCAACCCTCATCCAGGCCGCCTCCCTGACACCCATCAAGGGCCAGCCGCTGCTGCTAGAAACGCTGCGCCAGGTCAGGCAGCAGTTGCCCACGGCCCGCCTGAAGCTGGTTGGAGAAGGCCCCCTACGCCCCCAATTGCAGCGCCAGGCAAGCCAGTCCGGCCTGGCTGATGCCATTGCCTGGCAAGGCCGGGTAACTTTTGCCCAAATGCCCACCCACTACCAACAAGCCCACCTCCATCTCCAAACATCACTACACGAAGCGCAGGGCATGTCTGTCCTGGAAGCCCTCGCCTGCGGCTTGCCCGCCCTGGGCACGCCCGTCGGCGTCCTGCCCGAAGTCGCCGCCGCCCCGCCCCAAACGGACGCCTCCGCCCTGGCTGCCCAGGCCATCGCCTTGCTCACCGACCCCGCCGCCCATCAATCCGCCAGCGCCCAGGCTCGCCTCCTGGCGCAAACCACGTATGATCTCCCCATAACCATGCAAAACTTCCACACCCTCTACCAACGCGCCCTAAACCAATGACACCCCCGACCGCCCCGACCGCAGCGCCTGCACCTTCTCTCTACACCCTTCAGGCGCTTTTAACTATGCACTCCCTCTGGTCTCTAACCGCGAAGGAGGCGGCGACCGCAAAGTTCTTCTCTTTATCCTTTGTGTTCTTTGCGCCTTTACAGTGAATAGTTACGTGCGCTTTGCACATTTTGCCATTAACAGATACCATGCCCGCATCGGTTCACTACCCCATCGCACCAGGACAATTGAACCCGGACACACAACACCCATTTACACTGGAAAACGCCACCTTCCGGACAATTGAACCCGGAAAAAACGGCATCGTCGCGCCCACTTTTTCCACTCGCAAACGTCATAAACTACACCGTTGAACCCGGAAAAAACACCCCTATGAAACGACTCCCCGACAATCCTCTGGCAAACCCTGATGGCGTCGTCGTGCTGGCTCATCGCGGCTGGCGCGGACGCTACCCCGAAAACACCATGCTCTCCTTCCAGCAAGCTGCCACCCTCGGCATAGACGCCCTGGAAATGGACATCCACAGCACGGCTGACGGCGTGCTGGTGGTTTTCCACGATGACACGTTGGAACGCACCACCAACGGGCGTGGCCCCATCCACGCCTTGACCTGGGACGAACTACAGCAGCTAGATGCTGGCTATAACTGGACCAGCGATGGGGGTCAAACCTATCCCTTTCGCGGGCAGGGGCTAACCGTGCCCAGTCTAGAAGAAGTCTTTACCGCCTTCCCTGACTTCTGGCTGAACGTAGACATCAAGCAGCGCCAGCCCAACATCGTGCGCCCGTTTGCGCAGATGATTCGCGAGCATGGGCTGGCGCGGCAGTTGTGCGTGGCCTCTTTTCACACCGAAACCAGCGAGGCGTTCCGCCGTGAATTCCCCGAAGTGGTAACCAGTTGTTCGTTAAGCGAGACACGCCGTCTCCTCATCTTAAGCAAGCTGGGCCTGGGCCGTTTCTATCGCGGTCAGGGGCGCGCTTTCCAGCCGCCAGAATACGAGGGGTGGCTGCACGTCGTCACCCGCCGCTTTGTCGCCGATGCCCACCGCCATAACGTGGCGGTACACGTCTGGACGGTCAACGAAGTAAGCGACATGGAGCGGTTGATTGATATGGGCGTGGATGGCCTCATCACCGATTTTCCAGACCGTTTGTTGAAGCTGTTGGGGCGCATGGAACCAAATGAGCCACCGCAGCGTTCTTAAAGTCGGTCTGCCTTTGCTACCACAGATGCGAGGCGCTTAAGAACCAATCTATCAACCGAGGTGTAAATATGAAACGAACCACTATACTTCTGGCGTTGGTATTGCTGCTGGCGGGGCTGGCGCTGCCGGCATGTACCACCGCCGCCACCCCCACGCCCACTCCTACTACGACAACGCCCACAGGCATGGTCGTGGTTCGCTTACAACAAAGCGGCGGCATTGCCGGCCTAAACGACGACTGGGCCATCTACGACGATGGCTTGATCACCCTGAACGGCAGCGAAAACCAGCGCGTTGCCCCCGAAAAAGTAGCCGCTTTGCAGCAGCAGTTGGTAGACCTGGGCTTTAATGACCTGGACGCCAGCTATCTCCCCGCCGATCCCTGCTGTGACCGCTTTACCTACGTCATCACCCTACACATAGGCGACCAGACGCACACGGTTACCACCATAGATGAAACGCCAGACGCGCCGCCCGCGCTGTGGCAAAGCTTACAAGCCATCCTGGATCTGCTGGCGTTAGCTTCAGAATAACCGCCGCGCTGCTGCCAGCCTGAAAACAAACAAAAAGGGCGCTGCCCAATGTGGCAGCGCCCTTATAATCTCACAAACACCCCCAGACGCCGTTTTGCCCTGCCCGGCAACTTTCAATAGAGCCGGAACAACAGCGCCCTTCCCTGTTGGTAACACCCCAGTAAATCGTGGCTATCTCTTTATCACCCATTCACCAATTAATCGTTCCTTTCCTTAAGGCAAAACCGCATCCGCCTTCGTAAACAGAAAATGGTCGTGATAG
>JAGVTM010000029.1 GCA_019136785.1 Chloroflexota bacterium
GCAGCCCAAGGGTGTCCTCGTGCCCCATCGCGGCCTGATTAACGTCAGTCAGGCGCAGGCAGCCATGTTTAAGCTGCCAGCCGGAGAGCGGGCGCGGGCGCGCCAGGCGCGGGTGCTGCAATTCGCCTCGCTTAGTTTCGACGCTTCCATTTTCGAGATTGTGATGGCGCTGAGCGTTGGCGCTGCCCTGTGCCTGGGCGCGCCAGAAAAACTGATGCCTGGCGCAACCTTGCATGAGTTTTTACAGCAGCAGCGCATCAATCTGGCGGTGCTGCCTCCTTCGGCGTTAGCCGTTATGCCGGCAGCAGAACTGCCACACCTGCATACCATCACCGTGGCTGGGGAAGCCTGTCCGGCCCTACGGAAGCCACCATCTGGACGACGGCGGAGCCGGTGGATGCAGCCGATTCGCCTCCCCCCATTGGCCGCCCCATTGCCAATGCGCGCGTTTATGTGTTGGACAGGCAGATGCAGCCCGTTCCCGTGGGCATTCCCGGCGAGTTGTATATTGGCGGTGTGGGGGTGGCGCGCGGTTATTTGCGGCGACCGGGCCTGACGGCAGCTTCTTTTATGCCAGACCCGTTTGCCGGGCAGCCGGGCGCGCGCCTCTATCGCAGCGGCGATCTGGTTCGTTTTTTGCCGGATGGTCGCCTGGAGTTCCTGGGACGGGTAGACCAACAGATCAAGCTGCGCGGTTTTCGCATTGAACCAGGGGAAATTGAAGCGGCGCTGCGGCAGGTGGCCGGCATTCGCGCCGCCCTGGTAATCGCCCGTGAAGACATCCCTGGGGATAAACGGCTGGTAGCCTACCTGGTCTGGGATGGGGACAGCCTGCCTGTCCCTGAACTGCGTCACTTCTTGCAGCAGCGTCTGCCGCCGCACATGATCCCGTCATCTTTTGTGGACCTGCCCGCGCTGCCGCTCAATCCCAATGGCAAGATTGAGCGACGCGCCCTGCCTCCGCTCGCCACCGTTGATAGAGCGGCTGCCCAAACCTACGTTCCGCCCCGCACCCAGGTTGAAGAAGTGATTGCCGGCATCTGGCAGCAGCGCCTCCACCGGAAACAGATCGGCGTTCACGACAACTTCTTTGACCTCGGCGGTCACTCCTTGCTGCTGGTGCAGGTACACCAACAAATCATAGCTGCCTTACAACGCCCTGACCTGCCCCTCACCGACCTGTTCAAATACCCAACCATTGCCGGCTTGTCCCGCCACCTGAGCGAGGAAGCCGCGCCCGAAAAAGTGCTGGCTGCCGCCCAGACATCTGCTGCCGCCCGCCGCGACTTCCTGCGTCGCGTGTCCGCTGCCGATGGCAGTCGCCAGCGGGGTTGAGTTGAGAAGATAGCATGAACAACGCAGCACCCGATGAAACCCGCCTGTACGACATTGCCATTATTGGCATGAGCGGACGCTTTCCCGGCGCGAACGATCTGGACGAATTCTGGCGTAATCTGGTGGATGGCGTGGAAAGCGTTACGTTCTTCAGCGATGCCGAACTGCTGGCTGCCGGCATCCCCCCTACCCAACTGACCCACCCCGCCTATGTCAAAGGCCGCCCCATCCTGTCGGACATTGAGCAGTTTGATGCCGCTTTCTTTGGCTTGTCCCCACGCGAGGCAGACACGATGGACCCGCAGCAGCGGTTGTTCCTGCAAACCGCCTGGCACGCCCTGGAAAATGCCGGCTATGCCCCTGCCCGGTATACGGAACAGGCGGCGCCGCGCATTGGCGTTTACGCCGGGGCCAGTATCAGCACCTACCTGCTGAACCATCTGATGAAAAACCAGGCGCAGTTGGAAGGGACGACTCCCTTCCAGGTTTTGCTGGGCAATGACAAAGATTTTCTAGCGACGCAAACCGCTTACCGCCTGGGCTTAGATGGGCCCGCCGTAGCCGTACAGACAGCCTGTTCCACTTCGCTGGTCGCCGTCCACCTGGCATGCCAGGCGCTCCTGACCCACGAATGCGATATAGCCCTGGCTGGCGGCGTCTCTGTCACCGTGCCGCAAAAGGTGGGTTATCTCTACACGCCCGAAGGCATCGCCTCCCCCGATGGTCACTGCCGTCCTTTTGACGCCCAGGCGCAGGGAACTACTGGCGGCGACGGCGTGGGCGTCGTCGTTTTGAAGAGGTTATCAGAGGCGTTGGCTGATGGCGATTCCGTTTGCGCTATTATTCGCGGTTCGGCTATTAACAACGATGGGCAGCGCAAAGTGGGCTACACCGCCCCCAGCCAGCAAGGGCAGGCAGAAGTAATTGCCGCTGCCCTGGCGGCTGCCGAAGTAGACCCCCGTACCATCAGTTACGTCGAGGCGCATGGCACGGGGACGGCCCTGGGCGATCCCATTGAAGTGGCGGCCCTGACGCAGGTGTTTCAAGAAAGTACCCCGGACTGTGGCTTCTGCGCTTTGGGCGCGGTGAAGGGCAACATTGGTCATCTGGACGCGGCTGCCGGCATTGCTGGCCTGATTAAGACCACCCTGGCTCTGCAACATCGCCAGATTCCAACCAACGTCAACTTTTCCGCCCCCAACCCGGCTATCCCATTTGCCGGCACTCCCTTTTACGTCAGCGCCCAGACACAGCCCTGGGTTAGCGACGGGCAGCCGCGGCGCGCTGGCGTCAGTTCCTTTG
>JAGVTM010000362.1 GCA_019136785.1 Chloroflexota bacterium
GTGCCCAGCAATTTGCGCGCCATAGGGATGCTGCCGTTTGTGTATTTGCTGCCGGCATTCTCCCTCGTCGCCCTTTACGATCACGTTGCCACTCGCCGGCCCCGCCGCGCCTTCGATTGGCTACTGCTGCTCCTGCTTATAATGGGCGGCAGCCTGACCTATCACGCCTATTTCCAGCAGTGGGGGCAGCGGGCGGACGTGTTCTATGAAAATGACGCCGACCTGGTTGCCGTTGCTGCGTACATTGACGCCACAGCGCAGCCAGAGGAAACGACATTCGTGGCGGCTTTGCACTACCGCCACCCCACGGTAGCTTTCTTGAGCCAGCAGTATGAGCGGATTAAGTGGCTGCCGCGCAACGCCGCGCTGCCCGGCAGCGGCGCGCTCGTCTTTCCTGCTGCTGGCCCTGCCCGCGTCATCTATCCTCACAGCAGCCCCATGCCGGCATGGGCCGCGCCGCTGCTGGCAGATGCAACGATGGAATCTGGTGCATCAGGTCCCGATGGGCAACCGGTTTACACCGCCTACACCTTCTCTGCTGCGCCGCCGCTGTCAATTGCCCACCCGCTGGCGGTCAATTTTGGCAACGCCATTACTCTCCTGGGGTACGACGTAGGCGCAGCAGTAGAAGGTGCGCTGCCGCTGATGTTGTACTGGCAGGCGCAGGGCGCGCCGCCGCAGGCGTTTGCGCCATTCGTGCATCTGGAAGATGCCTGGGGACACCGTTGGAGCCAGGCGGAGCCGGACGCTTACCCCAGCGAACAGTGGGCGGCGGGTGACTGGATTGTGCAGCGGGTGAACGTGCCTTTGCCGCCGGGAATGCCGGCAGGGGATTATGGGCTGCGGGTGGGGTTATTTAACCAGGAATCAGGAGACAGGCTACCCAATCTGGATGGGGCGGGACGATATGCCGGCAATGCCGCTCTTCTCTCGCCCATCCCTATCCCCGCCAGCCCTCCCCCACTCGTTTTGCCGGCCCCCCCCTTCGCCGCAGACCAGTTCGCCCCGCCGGGCCTGACCCTTCTCGGCTTTGAACGCGGCGGCGCGGCGGCGCAGCCAGGCGAGCGGCTGGAACTGGCTTTCTGGTGGCTGGCGGATGCTCCCCTACCCTCCGATTGGGAACTGCGGGTGACGCTGGCGGGCCTGGACAACCAGGAATGGACGCTGCTGCAGGGCCAACCTGTCCACGACAGCTACCCGTTCGCCCAATGGCCCTCTCCCCTGTTCTTGATTGACCGCCAGACGGTTATTCTGCCCTCTGACCTGCCCACAGGCGACTATGAACTTGCCATGCAGCTATTAGATAGCCACGGCGCAGCCATTTTTCGCCAGCCGCTAGGTCCCCTGCGCATCACCGCCGCCGACCGCCTTTTCCAGCCGCCCCCCATCGTCCACCGGCTAGACGCCCGTTTCGGCGACGAAATCAGCCTGCCCGGTTACAACCTGGACGGCGAGAACCTGACGCTGGTCTGGCAGGCGCTGACTGCACCCACCGCCGACTATACCGTTTTCGTGCATTTGTTGGATACGCAAGGGGTTTGCTGCCTCTGGCAGCAAGACGCCTGGCCCCAGCAAGGAAACTACGCTACCAGTCGCTGGCTGCCGGGCGAAGTGGTGCTGGATACGTACATCATGCCCGTCCCCCCCGAAACGTCCGGTGGCTACACTCTGGAAATTGGTCTCTACATTGCCGAAACAGGCCAGCGCCTCCAGGTCGCCCAACCCAACGTCCCCTCCAACGACGCCATCCTGCTCCCCTATCCCCCACCGTAAAAGTCACCAATCTTCTGGCGTTCAGGTACAAGATGCAGGCGTTGATGCCGTTTGCATCATTTCAGTAGTTTTACGTGAGGATACGCAAGAATTTTCTCGTCCATTGTCAACAAAGGACAGGCATGGATACGAGCCGTAGCCACAATGATCTGATCGGCTGGATCACGGTAAAACTCACCTGGAAGCCGTGTTGATTCAATGATAATCTCTGGCGTGAGCGCAAGCAGTTGTATGCCTGGATAATGAAGAGCCGTATCCAGCTATTCATCAATAGAGCAATGAAGAATCAATCTTTTAAGTTCGACTAATTTAGCAACTTCCCAGCAAGAAAAGACACTGACGCCCAACCCTCCACCTTCGTGGCTCTGAATGATTTCACGAAGTTTGTTGGTCAATTGGGCATCATTGTGAATCCACCATACCCAGATATGGGTATCCAGCACAATCACTTCAATGCCTCCCAATCCGCCCCAGCTACCGGATCGGTCGGGTTCAGGTAGGTGATCGGCTTTCCCCAAAAAGGATAACGCTTTTCATCAGGATGGCGACTTGAACGG
>JAGVTM010000275.1 GCA_019136785.1 Chloroflexota bacterium
AACTATACACTCCCTCTGGGATTTAGCCGTGAAGGAGGCGGAGACCGCAAAGTTCTTCTCTTTATCTTTGCGTTCTTGGCGTCTTTGCGGTGAATAGTTACCAAAAATCAATAATGAAATCCGGGCATAGACACGTTGGCGTTGTCATTCCGAGCGGAGCGAGGAATCCCAACGGCGCTGGCAGGCCAGAATGTTTGCCCTACAGATTCTTAAATGTCCATTATTGAAAGCAGATTATACCCAAGCGCCACCACAGAGCGAATCAGGCGGCTTATACGTAGGGGCGTCAGAGGGGGAACGGCGTTGTGCCGGCATTTCCCATCCCTCTCAGCCAGCCATCTGCCGCAAAATGCGCCCGGCAATCCTCGGCCCCTCATACACCAGGCCCGTATAAATCTGTACCAGCGAGGCCCCCGCCGCCAACAGAGCCTGCACGTCAGCCGCCGTGCGCACGCCGCCAACGCCAATGATCGGCAGCCGTCCTCCTGTCTGCTGCTGAATATGGGCCACGATAGCCAGGGCGCGCTGCCGCAGCGGTTCGCCGCTTAACCCACCGCTTTCGCCCTGCTGCGGGCTGCGTAAGGGGGGACGGCTGACGGTGGTATTGGCGGCAATAATGCCGCTGATGTCCGCCGCCTGTACAGCGCTTAAGATTTCGTCTAGCTCTGCCCAGGTCAGGTCAGGCGCAATTTTCACCAGTAAGGGACGCGGCGACAGGCGGTGTTGGGCAGCCAGGAGATGGTTTTCGTGGGAAATGCCGGCAAGCAGCTCCCCCAAATAATTCCCCCCTTGCAATTCGCGCAGCCCTGGCGTATTGGGCGAACTGATATTGACCGCCAGATAGTCCGCGTAAGGGAAAACAGCCTGCATGACGGCTACGTAATCCGCCAGCGCCGCTGCCAGCGGCGTCTCCTTTTGCTTACCCAGGCTGACCCCCAATACGAAATCACGCGGCTCACGCCGCAACGCTTGCAGCCGCGGCAGCGCTGCCGCCGCCCCCTCATTAGGAAAACCCATCCGGTTAATAATGGCGCCATCAGCCGCCAGACGAAACACGCGCGGGCGCGGATTGCCCGCTTGAGGATGCGGCGTCAACGTGCCCACCTCGACGTGCCCAAATCCCAGGGCAGCCAATCCCACTGCTACCCGCACATCTTTGTCAAAACCCGCCGCCACGCCGAGCGCGTTAGGGAAAGTCAGGCCAAAAAGCGAAACAGGCGCGGCTGTCACCGCGCCCCGAATCGCCCGCAGCACTGCCCGCCCCATGACAGTCCGCTGCGTCAGCGCCAGCGCAACCAGCGTCCATTCATGGGCCGTCTCTGCGTCCAGCCGTTGTAACCAGGGAAAAAACAGGCGTTGGTAAAGCATCATCCCCCCATCCATCATTGACTATGCCCATATAACATGATAATGGGCGCCAACCCCGGCGGCAACGAGGCGAGCGCCCATTTGTCAATCAGGCGGACGACCTCTGTAAAAACAGAGGATCATCCAAACCCCAAAGCTCAGTTAGGATTGCAGTCCAATGTCAGACCCTGCGTCGCGGGATCGTACAGGAAAGCGCAGCCATAGTGATCCGGGGGAACGTTAAAGGCTGTGTTGATGGTGTTGTCGTAGCAGGCAGGTAGACCTGTCTGGAACAACGTTAGCATTTGTCCTGTGCTGGGGTTGAAGATAAAGACACGGAAGAACTTGGGGCTATTACCCGTGGAGTAAGCAATTGACAGTGGGTTGTACGTCACATTTACCGCCGTTGGGTTACAGGGCGGCGGCGTGGGCGTCATCGTTGGGGTTGGTGGAGGAGTAGGGGTGGGGGTCGGCGTGACGCAGTTCATTGGCTCGTCAATCTGTCCCCGAATTTCCCCGCCGCCATAGACGGTGGAATGGATATTCACGTAGGACAAACCAGCCAGGAAGTTGGCTTCCTGGGCTTCGGTGTAGGTGATAGAGCCAATTTTGGGGTTGCCTGTGGGCAGGGCATACAGAACGCCAGCATTGGTCCCAGGCGGAGCGAACCCATGAATGTGGGCTGCCGTTTCCGTGCCCTCCAGACCAGAAAAGGTGATGTTGTAATTAAGCTGGTTGGTGTCCGTGTCAATGGTCACCAGGCCCGTGCCTGTGGCGGGGCTGCCGTTGGGCGGCACTTCTTCCGCGCCGCTGAGGGTGAAAGAGAAGGTATAGCATTGGAGAGCCGGCAAAGCCACCGCCTGCGCCTGAGCTGCCTGACGCCATTGCATACCGCCTAAAAAGAAGAACAGGAACAGGAAAGCAAAAATAGTGAAACGCAGCAACTGCGTTTCAGATAAACGCTGACGACCTAACATAGGTA
>JAGVTM010000187.1 GCA_019136785.1 Chloroflexota bacterium
AGCACCACCGCCACGTTGTAGGCTAAGACAAACCAGGCATATTTAGAAAAACGTGAACGAGTCATACGCTTATTGTATCAATTTTAGAGGGCGCTGGTAACTGCTCAGGGGTGACGCTCCCGCAGGGTTCTCGCCCTGAAGAACAGCCGTTCCGCAGCGTGCAGCGCGGTTCCCTCACCATCTGGAAACGCTTCTATGCCCTGGAAGCCGGCAGCCTCAAGCGCGGCATGAACCTCGTCTAACCGGTAGGCCCGCTGCGTCAAAACCAGGTCGCTGCGCTGCCAATGGTCGCCATCAGGGAAGAACAGCGTTGCCTTGAAATAGCCCATCCGCGCGGCGGCGTCATACCGGTTAGTGATGGCTGCCACGTGATCATCTGCCACAATGGCGAAAGAGCCGCGCCAGCGCGCCTGGTAGCCTGGTTCCATGTTCAGGTCAAACAGGAACCAACCGCCGTCGTACAGGGCGACCTGGGCGCAGCGGAAAGCCATAGTCAGATCGTCCAGAGTAAGCAAATGGTTGAGGCTATCAAAGGTAGAGATGACGGCGTGGCAGGATGCCGGCATATTTACCTCCCGCGCATCAGCCAGCACAAACGTCGCCCCCGGCGCATTTTCCCGCGCATAACGCAGCATTTCTGCCGAGCCGTCTATGCCCGTGACGGCGTACCCCCTGGCTGCCAGGGCTGCCGCTAACTGCCCCGTGCCGCAGCACAAGTCCAGAATTTGAGCTGCCTCCGGCAGGTGGTTTAGCAGCAGTTCCTGCAAGCGGGGCATCACCCGCTCCCCAAAATCCCCCCAATGCTGGTTATACACCCAGGCAAAGCGATCATACGCGCTGTATCGCTCCACCTCAGGCATCACAACTCGCCCCCCAGCGTCAAAAACTCCTTGCCATGCAGCTGGTTTTGGATGTGTTCCCAGATAAGTTCCAGGTCTTGTTCATGCTGCACGTAATCCAGATTGTCTGTGTCAACCGTCAGCACCGGACAAAGCGTGAAGCCCGACACCCATTCTTCATACAGCCGGTTGAGCTGCGCCAGATAGGCGTCCGCAATGGACTGCTCGTAGCTGCGTCCCCGCTGCTGGATACGACGGCGCAGGGTGGGCACAGAAGCCCGCAAATAGACCACCAGGTGTGGCGGCTGCAGCATTTGCGAGAGCGTGCGGTATAACTCCAGATAGTTTTGCCAATCTCGTTGGCTCATGTGCCCCTGTTCATACAGGTTGCGCGCGAAGATTTCGGCGTCTTCATAGACGCTGCGGTCTTGCAGCACCGAACTATGGCGCTGTAAGAGTTGGTGATGCTGTTGCAAGCGACGCGCCAGGAAAAAGATTTGCGAGTGAAAGCTCCAGCGGCTCATATCCTGGTAGAAGTCCGCCAGGTATGGATTTTCAGTAACCGCCTCAAAAAAGGGTTCCCAACCCAGTTTTTCGCAGAGGCGTTGTGTCAGCGTAGATTTGCCGACGCCGACGTTGCCGGCAATCGTGATGAAATAGTTTCTCATGCTGTTTCAATAGGAGCGAAAACCTTCCTGGGCTGCCACTCGTCATCCTCCGCCGCCACGATGCCCACAAAGTTGCCCGCCTGATCGTAAGCGCGCGCCAGCGGGGCGTGCGGATGGCGTGGTTGGCGCGGCAAACGGCGTCCCTGGCACAGATGCGCCACCTCCATTGGCGACAGCGCCAGCAGCGGCAGGTGATGTACCGCCTGGTCGCTGGGGAGCATCGCTGTCTTCATGTTTTCTGGCGTCAACTTGGCCAGAGGGACAGCCTGGCTCACCTTAAACGGGCCCACTGCCGTTCGCCGCAGCGCCGTCACATAACTGCCGCATCCCAGCGCCTGCCCCAGGTCGTGTGCCAGGCTGCGGATGTAAGTTCCCGTGCTGCACACCACGCGCAGCGTGATAAATGGCAGTTGGTACGACAACAGCGTCAGTTCCTCAATCCTGATCCAGCGCGCGGGGCGCTCCACTTCTATCCCGCGACGCGCCAGCTTGTACAGCGGTTGTCCGTCCTGCTTGATAGCTGAGAACATTGGCGGCGTTTGCTGAATGTTGCCGCGGAAGCGGGGCAAGGCGGCAGCCACGTCCGCGGCCGTGACAGTCACTGCCCGTGTAGCCACAATCGTTCCTTCCGCGTCATACGTGTCTGTTTCCTGGCCCAAACAGAGCGTGGTTTCATACGTTTTAGGGTGCTCCGCCAGATATTCAATCAGGCGCGTCGCCCGGCCCAGACAAACGAGCAAGACGCCTGTCGCCAACGGGTCTAATGTGCCGGCATGACCCACGCGGCGAGTGTAGCTCAGGCGGCGCACC